>DATCXG010000536.1:0-2121 GCA_036565945.1 Gemmatimonadaceae bacterium | reverse complement strand
CGGGCCAGTGACCCACCTCGGGAAGCGATACGGAATATTCTCGAGCCGGCAGGGCACACCGTACTCGTGCTCCAGGCGGTGCAGCATGACGTCGAACTGCAGCAGGCCCACCGCCCCGACGATGGGTGTGGGGCTGCCCTCGCTCTCGGTGTAGAAGACCTGCGCGGCCCCCTCCTCGGTGAGTTGTCGGAGCCCGGTGTCCAGGTGCTTCCGGCGCAGCGGGTCGGCCACCACTATGCGCGCGAAGTGCTCCGGCGCGAAGCGCGGGATGTTGCTGAATTCGAGGTGGCCGTCCGCGGAGAGGGTATCGCCGATTCGCAGCGTGCCCTTGTCCACGAGTCCCACCACGTCTCCCGGCCACGCTTCCTCTATCATACTCCGGTCGCGCGCGAGGAACTGCTGCGGTGACGCGAGGCGCATCGCCCGACCCGAGCGGACGTGGGTTACCTGCATGCCGGCCTCGAATCGGCCGGAACATACGCGGACGAAGGCGATGCGATCGCGATGACGCGGATCCATGTTTGCCTGGATCTTGAAAACGAAACCGGTGAAGGCATCCTGTATGGGATCCACGGCTCCGATTGTCGATTCCCGGGGCGTGGGCGGAGGCGCCAGGTCCAGGAAGTCAGCGAGGAATGGCGCGATCCCGAAATTGGTGAGCGCACTTCCGAAGAACATCGGCGTGAGAGTACCCTCGAGCAGCTCCTCCCGGCTGAATCGGTGACCCGCCTCGTCCAGCAGCGCCATGTCGGCGGTCAGGCGTTCGTGCGCCTCGCTGCCGATCGCCTCGCGCACGCTCGCATCGGTGAGCTCTCCGATGCGCACAACCGGCCTGCTGGCGCCGTGGTCCACGCCGCGGTCGAAGAGATGCAGGCGCTGGTGCGAGCGGTCGTACACACCCACGAACGTGCCGTCGCGATGGATGGGCCACGTCATGGGGTAGCAGGCGATCCCGAGCTCCGCTTCCACGTCGCTCATGAGCTTGAGAGGGTCTTCACCGGCGCGGTCACACTTGTTGACGAAGGTGAAGATCGGCATGCGCCGGCGCTGGCACACCCGGAAGAGCTGGCGCGTGCGCTCCTCGACTCCCCTGCGATTGTCGAGGAGCATGACCGCGCTGTCGGCAGCGACGAGAGTACGGTATGTGTCCTCGGAAAAGTCCTGGTGCCCCGGGGTATCGAGGAGATTGATCTGATGCCCCTGGTATTCGAATTGCATCACGCTCGACGTCACGGAGATGCCGCGCTGGCGCTCCAGCTCCATCCAATCGGAAGTAGCATGGCGCTCGGCGCGGCGCGCCTTGACCGACCCGGCCAGATGTATGGCTCCCCCGTAGAGCAGTAGCTTCTCGGTGAGCGTGGTCTTGCCAGCGTCGGGGTGACTTATGATGGCGAACGTGCGCCGTCGACGAACTTCCTCTTCCAGCGTTCTCAATGTGGCTCCGCGGGGTGCATTGTGCCGCGAGAATCGCGGGACGCGATCGGTCGACGGCGAAACCACTAAATCTACACACGTGAGGCTCTGCCCGCCGCTGCGGCGCCCTCACGCGCGGTCTTGCCCGATGATCACCAGTCACCTACGTTCGTTACGACATCGAACCATGGGGAAATGGGGTTTCCACCGCGGCTAATGGTGGCCACATGGAACTGGAGGAATTCGGCCGGAGGCTGGAGGAGACGCTCAGCCGGGTGAAGGAGCTGCGGCACCAGCCGCTGGACTCCGGATCGGCGGGGTGGGCGAGTGCGGCCAGGAGCGCCTTCGACGAGTTGCAGGCCACGATGGAGATGCTGCCGGCGGTGCAGGCCGAAGTGCGCCACCAGAGGGACAACGTCGCGTCCCTGGAACGTGAGCGGGGTCGGTACCGGGCCAATTTCGATGTCGCGCCGGACGCCTGCATCATGACCGACCAGCGAGGCGTGATCCGCCTGGTGAACAGGGCGGCCGCGGAGCTGCTCGGTACCCTGGAGCAGCCTCCGCTGAGCGAGCGGCTCGAGGCCTTCATCGATGAGCGCGACCGGAGCAGCTTCGCGTCGGCGCTGGATACGGTTGTCGCCAACCAAGGTACCATGCGGCTGTCGGCTGCGGTGCGCCCGAGGCACGGGCCACCACTGCGCGCTGAGA
>DATCXG010000533.1:0-4127 GCA_036565945.1 Gemmatimonadaceae bacterium | reverse complement strand
GGCTCATGGTGCCGCACTCGAGGCTCCTGAGAGCCTCTGGCTCCGCTTGCCTCGGCGAGAGGAGGCCCGGATGCGATCCCCCAAAAGCATTCGCTTTTGCCGTTGCCTTGTCTCTTGCCGTTGCAGTTCCTCCGCGTCTCCGCGCCTCCGTGGTTCACGCAGTTGCAGTTCCCAAAGCTTTTCGCAGTTCTCCGTGTCTCCGTGCCTCCGTGGTTAGCCGCTGTTCCCGTACGGAGACATGGATCCGCGCCCGAGCCGGCTGGAGCACGGTCAGGAACCACTCTGGGCGCGGGGTGGTATGAATTACACGGCAGTTGAGCGCCCTTGAACCGGGTGGTATTGCATGGTATATTTGGTTGCAGGGAGTCGCGTCCCGATATTCACGTAGCCTGCAGCCGGACCATCATATTCGTCACGGCCTGCAGGGCACGCTCAGTGCTATAGTGCTCTGTGCCGTGATCTCGGTAACGCGGCTTTTTCGTCTTCGCAAACCGTACCGCTTGGAGATTGTCTTGCTCGCTCCCTTGGTCAGAACGTATCGCAATTCAGCGCGCGGCACTGGCCGGTCGATGCTCTGTCGCCCGGTGGGCGCGGGCTCATCGGAGACGCTCGACAGCGGATGGTCGGCGAAGTGGGGGGCGCGGCGGATGCGCATCGCACAGGTGCGCCAGGTCGCGCGCGGCGGTGCCGAGCAGTCCCCGAAAGGCCGGGTGACCGTCATTGGCGCGCCGAGCGCGAAGAAGACGACGATGCGCGGGAAAGGAGAATGGGTGGTCCGCCAGGGCGGATGATCTGACTCCAGGCAAAAGGCCAGTACAGCCTACGCCCCACCCGCGCGATCGAGCCAGGTGGGGCGTCGTGCATCTGCAGGTTACTCCGCTCGTATTACCCACGCGCTCCTGAGGGAGCGCTGGAGCTCGGGCGGGACGCACCGGAGAGTGAACGGTCAATACGCGGCATCGACCGTGGCAATGGATATGCGACTCCCAATTCCACGCGGGACGGTGGCTGCCACCTCCGCGGCACGCGCGCCCCAGGCGCACCCGGCGACCGCGTCGATTTCGCGGTCCAACCCAGGAACCAGCCGGTTCCAACAGGCACCACAACCGGAGTCTCAGCGACTCTGACAGGCACAACCAGGAACCAGCCTGTCCCAACGGGCACCGACGCGGGAACAATGTCGGTGCCGACATGCACCACCCGGGACCATCTCGGTTCCACGCCGGAATACGAGGAACCGTTTAGCGGTTCCGCAAGCAGAACTAGGAACCGGAACTCGGTTCCACGACTGGAGGACGACATGGAGAAAATCAACGACCTACCCAGACTCACCAGAGCGCAGCTCAGCGAGCTCGAGGCCGAGCTCCGCGACGAGCTGACGCGACTCGAGCGATCCATGGAGCTCCAGGGAGTGAGTAGTGACGCCGCGCCGTGGACCGCGACCGGTTCGCCCATGGCGGGTGGCGCCACGGAGCACTTGGGCCTCGCCACCGTGCCGCCGTCGCGCGCCGTCGCCCGCCATACGGCGGTGAATGAAGCCCTGAATCGCATGGCGCTCGGCACCTACGGCATCTGCGTTACCTGCCAGCGCCCGATCCCCTACGGCAGGCTGATCGCCATGCCGGAAACCGCACACTGCGTGAGCTGCGGAGCGCGCTTCTGACCGAGATCCAGGCTGGGCTCCCACAGCATGCGTGGCGGGCCCGCGCTCCGTCCCGGCGAACGAGATGAGCCCCCACCAGCTGTAGTGGCGCTGGTGGGGGAGGCTACCGGTGTGCATATACTTGATACAAAAGGCTGCACCCCCCCTTCGGAGGATCACATGCTGACACCGACACGACTGAACGAGCTCGTGCACGAGATCGGTTCGACGAAAGTCCTCACGGTGTACCACAGCGCCCGGGTGAAAGACCCTGCCATGCGTGATGCGTGGCGCGCGGCGATCGGATCGGCGCTCCAGCCAATTCGAGAGGAACTCGGCGACGGGCAGGAGCGCGCCGAGTTCGAGCAAGCCGCCACGTTCCTCGATGACCCTCAACCACCGCTCGGCGGCGTGTGGGGCCTACCGGGCTGGGTGGGGTTTCTCACCGCGGACGGCCCCCTCTACTCGGGCCGTCTGCCTGTGCACCCCCCAACGCTCGCAGTGTGGCGTGACGGGCCGGTAATCACACCGTACATGCGCGCGCTCAAGCAGCATCGGCCGGTGATCATAGCACTCGTAGATTCGAGATCGGCAACGTTGTACCGCTACGAATTGGGTACTCTCACCGCGCTACCAGAGCTGGCTCTGACGGTGGTCGAAGACACCGGCACCGGGGCGCCGGCGCGCTCCACGGTAAGAAACATCTCGCATCACGCGCCGCGGGGTAATGTGGATACCGAGCACATCCAACGTCACCGCCAAGCGACGTTCCGGCGCCTCGCCGCCACACTCAGCGATACTCTCGTGGAGCTCAGCGGCGACGAAGGCTGGATCCTGATCGGTGGCACGCGCGAGTGGGCGCGCATGGCGAGCGATGCACTGCCGAACCATCTCCGTGATCGCGTGATGGTGTCGACCGCGCTTGCTCACGACGAGCGGGAGACTGGCATCGTGGACGCCGCGCGACGTGCGGCCACGGAGTTGCGCGCCGCGCACGCTCGCGTGCTCGTCGATCGGGTCGTGGAGCAGTCTGGCGCGCGAGGACGCGGCGCGGCTGGCGTTCCCGCGGTGCAGCGAGCGCTGCGCGCGAGATCGGTCGACCTGCTCATCGCCACTCCTGAGTTCCTCCGAGTGCCCACACAGGATGTGGAGGACATGGTGCGCGCGGCGCTCGCGCAGGGCGCGGGAATCGAGGTGCTCGCGGAGATTGCGGCCGAGCGACTGGACGTGACCGCTGGCGGCATCGCGGCGCAGCTACGCTTCGCGGTCGACGTGCCCGCGGCGGCGCGGACCGCCGGTCGCCAGCAGCCACGCTACCAGGAGGTGCGCGCGCTCGGATGAGAGCCTCCCCGGAGCCCGGCGGAGTCTACCGCGCGACGAGCGTGATCCCGGCGCCAGGCCGGGGCACGCTACGTGCGGCTCGAATGTCCACCCGCAACGGAGGAGCTACGATGCCTTCACGACGTTCCGACCTATCTGAACTGATCGCCGGGCTGAACGAAGACCTGGCAAACGAATACGCCTCGGTCATCCAGTATCGCACCTACGCCAGCACGGTACGCGGCCCGCATCGCCTGACACTCCGACCATTCTTCGAGGGAGAGGTCGCGGATGAGCTCTCGCACGCCGGCCTTCTCGCCGACAGGATCGCTGCGTTCGGCGGGACACCAACCACGCGCCCCGCTCATGTGAGTACAGCCAGTACGGCGCTCGAGATGTTGCAACAGGCTCACCAGGCAGAGCTTGGGGCGCTCGCGCGCTATGTAGCGCGCCGCGAGCAAGCGGAGGCGGTCGGCGAGCACGGCCTCGCCGTCTCGCTTGACGACGTCATCGCCGATGAAACTCGCCATCGCGATGAGATGCAGCTCATGATACAGGGTTGGGAGGATGCCGCGCATCAGGGCGACGGCGCCCGGGAGCGCGCGCGGAGCGAGCCAACACGCCGCAAGGCGACTGTACATGATCGCGAGGTCACCACGTCGCCCAGGTAGTCACGATGGATCGCGCGGCGGTGCCAGGCGATCGGGGATACTAGCCGCCTCGGTCGCCGGCGCCGTCCGCACGGGCCAGGCCGGCAGGACTACTTACCAGGGGATGCGAGCATATGTATGATGCTTCAGATGCGTTGTCGTCAGACCGCGCACAGCACGACCCGCCACTCCAGTCCGACGGCAGAGCGGGAACCCACGAGTCGCCACCGAGGCGCGAGACCGCCCCGGCGCGCGAACGAGGTGTGGATGCCGAGCAATCTGATAACGAGCTCGATGCACTCGACGTCGTTCTGGACGCTTCGGACGATAGCTTTCCCGCCAGCGACCCGCCGTCATGGATAGGCATGCGGTCGGGGCGGCCGCGCCGGTAACAGGCGCTCGTCGATCACGAGGTTGGAGGCGTCGATACCGCTCGACCGATGATCGATGAGACTCTCTCGCGCTCGACTCGGCTCCACTGCACGAAGCTTCGGCTTCGCGCTTCCCGCGCTGCT
>DATCXG010000532.1:0-7007 GCA_036565945.1 Gemmatimonadaceae bacterium | reverse complement strand
CTCGGTAGATGTCGTGGATATACTCGCCAAGCGCCGCACCCCCGCCTCCACCTTCGAGGTGGAGGTGGTGGGTGTGCGAGCCAACGCCGTTCCACGCCGGCTCACGCACGTCACTCTCAATTTTCACATCGCTGGCGAGGGGATCGAACGCGAGCAGGCGGAGCGCGCCATCGATCTCGCGATCACGAAGTACTGCTCAGTGCGTGATTCGCTCGATCCGAACTTACCGGTGGAGTGGACGTTGGACCTGAGTACCGCGCCCACACTGCGCCCCACGGAGTGAGATGTCCGTAGACCAATCGTGCAGCATCAGAATTGACTCCTTCATCGGCCACACCCCGACAGTTCGACTCGAGCGCGTTGTCGAGGCGGACGCCGCCGAGGTGTGGATGAAGGTGGAGGGGATGAACCCCGGCGGGTCGATCAAAGACCGCACCGCGCTGGGCATGGTACAGGACGCCGAGGAGCGTGGGGTACTGAAGCGTGGCGATACCATCGTGGAGCCCACCTCCGGGAACACCGGGATAGGACTGGCGCTGATAGCCGCGGCGCGCGGATATCGGCTCGTTCTCTGTCTACCAGCGAACCTGAGCGAGGAGCGAAAGCGCACGCTCATCGCCTTCGGCGCCGAGCTGGTCTTCACCGACCCAGAGCGTCGCATGCTCGCCGCCATCGAGGAAGCGGAGCGCATCCGCGACGCGACTGGCGCGTGGATGCCCAACCAGTTCGCCAATCCCGCCAACCCACGCATCCATTACGAGACCACCGGCCCCGAGCTGTGGGAGCAGATGCACGGGCGCATCGATACGTTCGTGTACGGCACCGGCACCGGTGGCACCATCAGCGGAGTCGGACGCTTCCTGAAGGAACAGGATCCCACAATTCAGGTGATCGCGGTGGAGCCCGCTCGTTCTCCCGTACTCGGCGGCGGTGAGCGGGGACAGCATCAGTTCCAGGGGATGGGTCCCGGCTTCATTCCTGATAACCTCGACCGATCGCTCATCGATCGCGTCATCCCCGTCTGGGAGGAAGACGCCTTCCCCTTCGCGCGTCGGATGGCGCGCGAGGAAGGGTTGTTCGTCGGCATGTCTAGCGGCGCCATCGCGTGGGCATCTCTACAGGTGGCGCGCGAGCTCGGTCCCGGGAAGCGCGTGGCGATGATCAGCCCGGATTCCGGTGCACGATACCTCACCACGGCACTGTTCAACGAGGAAGGCAAAGTGGAAGGGTGACGCGCCGCGGTGCACCCGAGAACTTCGACAGTCGGGTGGGTGGATGTAGGACAGGGCCACAGATCCACCCACCTCAAGTTGCGCAACGCTGTTGCGTGTCACTGACACCTAGATCGAATCAGAAACTGACGCGCAAGCCGGCCGTGAGCGGCCAGACCCAGGCGTTATTAGTGGTCAGCTCCTCCTCCTTACTGAAGGCAATGTCACCCTGCGGCGAGAGCACGACGGCGAACGACCGATTGAAGCTGTAGGAGACCTTGGCGCCAGCATTGATGGCGAAGTAAGTGTTCGTCTCATCTGCGCCTTCGTTGTCGAAGCTCACGCCACCAACACCCAGGTTGACGAGCACTTCCCATCCCCGCTCTCGCGGGCCGGTGAACGAGTAACCAAGCTTGCCGATGTAGTGCAACGTGTTGATGTCGACCGAGCTGGTTGCTTCGTCCTTGTGCATGCCGTAGTCGAACTCACCCATAAGTACCCAGTTCCGGCTCAGTCTATAGCCGATGGCGGCGCCGAACGCGCCCCCTGTTTCCACGACGTCGGCGATATCGAACGTGGGTACTACCGCACCGCCGAGCCCCTCGACGAAGACCTTGGGTGCGGGCTGCTGGGCAGAGAGAGGCGCAGCCAGAACCATCGCGCCGATGCCTGCCAGAGTGAGGAATTTCTTCATGAGGGCACCTCCTTGGGTTACGTCGAGTCGACCGTGACGCTCCGATCCCGATCCGCCCACGCCCTCCCGGGGCTCTCGACACGCAGTGTCGAGAGCCCCCTCATTCAGACAACGAGCAGCACACGAACAGTTTTGCTCGGAGCGCAGGGAGGCCGCCCCACCGGGGGAACCGCCCTGGCTGCCGCGCTACACTGTAGCGGGATCGAGTAGCGGCGAGGGGGCGATCTCCGCGCCATCGCGGAAGGATGCAGCAGCCTTCCGACCACTCTTCGTGCCTCACGTGCACCAGACTCGAGCACCGGTCAGTGAATCGGCGAACTTCTTCCTGCCGACCGGGCACTGGCTGGCATCGCTGGCGGTGGGCGGTACGGGCGCCTCTCTGAGAGCGACCGTCCTGGGGTCCGAAGGAAGAGTCGAGCAGTGCCATCGCGTGGGCAGCTCCGCGGGTGGCGACGGCTCGTCACGCCACGTTCATCAGGCGAGCCCCGACCGCCCCTCCAACAAGATGGCGTCAATCACCTCTTTGACGACCGCGCGACGCGCGGGGCTCTTCAGCGCCCTGAAGGGAATGTCCAGCTTCTTGTTGGCGCTGACCGGCTCGGTGGTGACTCCCTGCAGCTTGGCCACGATCTCGGCGAGGAGGGCATCGGGCAGCCGCACGTTTCCCCCCGGCAACACCGTCAGCTTGGCACCGGCGCTCCGCTTCGGGTAGGCGGTCCAGATCACCTGCGCACTGCCGGCTAATCGGAAACTCACCACGTTCTGGTGAGAGTCCTTGTCGTGGTAGACCATCTCCGTGGGGCGCGCGGCGCTCCAACCAACGAAGTCATCCAGTATCTCCTCGAACTGGGGTCGCTCGCTCGCGCCACTCATAGTGCGCATGTTCACGAGGAAGGCCTCGCGACTCTCGTCCAACGTCGGCATCGCATAAGGGGTAAAGAGGAATCGTTATCAACGAGTGTGCTGGCTGGCAAATCCCTCGGTGCTGAGCACCGTACACCGCCACACACTCCCCGGTCACCCAACTGGCTCGCCGCGACGAGGTGCGCGGCGACATCTCCCCCTCCCCTGGCGTCCCGAGCCCACCCAAGGGAACAGGTGCTCGCGCCGCGCCGTGCAACTCGGGGTTACCCCGCTCGATCATCATCGCCCGCGCTGCCCGGAGACTCAGTCGAGCCCCGCGCTTCAACGCTCATCTCGTGGAGAACGTGGCTAGCATCACGCAGCACGGCGATTCAGGCCGCCGGCCGGCCAACCGCCTACGGTGGCTGCGTCGGAGCAGAAGCGCTATTTCAATCCCATGTGGCGGATGGGGCAGATGGGATCGCTGCGCGCGTCATGCGGCAGCACGAGTCTGCCTTGCTTTCCATGACGGCTACGGCAAGAGACATCCTCCAACCTTCTCAATGTAGTCTATATCGAGGCCGTCGGCGTCGTGGGGCCGCTGGGCGACGGTTGTGACACCCCGGCTCAGGCGTCTATGAACGTCGTCGCGCCCGGCTCACGCTGCGGGAAGTTCACGTCGAAGGAGAGTGGGACCCGCGCTCCGACGGATCGATCAGTGCCAGATCCCCGTATACCTCCCTCCCCACTTCGTGCGGTCGCGCCCCGACGGTTCGCCCAGATCACCCGTCGAATACGCAGTCTTTCGACCGTTCTTGGCGCTCCACATGCACCACACCCGATCGCCTATGTCGGTGTGGGTGAATTTCTTCTCACCCACCAGACAACGACTGCCGTCGGATGCGATGAGGGATGTTGGCGCCTCCTTCATGACGACCGCTTTGCGGTCCAACGCAGGATCGGGATTCCTGTCGCGATTCAGCATGTGAAAAGGAAGGCAGCCGGAAAGCATCAGAACGACTATTGCAGCGCTCAGAGCACGCATGGCTCGGCTCCCGTTGCGGGGGCGGCGGAAAATTGGCCAGTACGGCAGGCCCCGACAGTCTCCATTATTGGTAGCCCTGGCCCGGTTCGCAAGCTGAACAATGGGATGGATGCGCGTGTACCAGCGAGGTGACGCTCATTCCACATTTCTACCGCTCTTCTATGTGCCCTGCCCGGTGCCCTGTCCGTTCCGCGTCCTCACCACGCCTGGAAGGCTATAATTCAGGGATGCTCAGACACCTCCTCTCTCGAGGCGCCTCGTTTATCGCCCTGGCGCTCCTCGCCACCACGAGCGCCGCGCCTGCCCAGAACACCGCCGCCCCCGTCAGACCGGACCGGAAGGCGAACGCCAGTGCGCTCCCCGCCACAGCGGCGCGGGTGCGCAGCACTCTCGAGAAGGTCATCCACCGCGAGGTCCTCACCAACGGCCTCGAGGTGATCGTCGTCGAGAATCACGGAGTGCCGCTGGCCACCGTGGAGATCGACGTGAAGAACGGTGCGTTCACCCAGACCCCGGAGTACGAGGGACTGGCGCACATGTACGAGCACATGTTCTTCAAGAGCGACTCGAGCTACCCGCAGCCGGACGCCTTCACACAGCACGCCGCGGAGCTGGGCGCGGTGTTCAACGGGAGCACGCGCGAGGAGGTGGTGAACTACTACCTCACTCTTCCGGCCGATAGCCTCGAGGCGGGGATGCGCCTGCTCGAACCGGCCTTCCGCGCTCCGCTCTTCCGCGCCGATGAGCTGGCACGGGAGAAAGAAGTGGTGCTGGGCGAGTACGATCGCCAGGAGTCGAGCCCGTTCTTCAAGTTCCAGGACGAGATGAATCACCGCCTCTGGCGCTCGGCGTACAGCCGCAAGAACATGATCGGCAACCGCGATATCATCCGATCGGTCACGCCAGAGAAGATGCGCGAGATCCAGAAGCGCTACTACGTGCCCAACAACGCGGCGCTCATCGTATCGGGAGACGTGCAGCCGGAGCGGGTATTCGCGCTGGCGCGGGAGATATTCCGGATGCCGCGCGGCAACGACCCCTTCGCCGCTCAGCCGATCCCCGACGTTCCGCCCCTCACTGCCGACGACGCCGTTATAGTGGAGCAGTCGGTGAGCACGGTGATCGTGATGCAGCAGTGGCTCGGCCCCAGCGTCGGCAAGGACCCCGAGGCCACCTACGCCGCGGACGTCTTCTCCGATGTGATGAATCAGGAGGGCTCCACCTTTCAACGGCGACTGGTGGACAGCGGTCTCTGGCACTCCCTGGGCGTCAACTACTACACACTGAATCACACCGGCCCGATCACCATCAGCGGTGAGACGACGCCGGGCAAGCTGCGCGAGGCACTGGCCGCGCTCGACAGCGAGATGGCCAGGTTCGCCGACCCGGATTACTTCACGGCGGACGAGATGGCGCTGCAGAAGCAGCAGCGCGCGGTGGGCACGGCCCTGGGCCTCGAGCGCGCATCAGGTTTCGCGCACGAGCTGGGGTTCTGGTGGAGTGTGGCCGGACTCGACTACTACATGGGATACGTGGACAACATGGCCAGTCAGACGCCCGATCAACTGCGCCGCTACGTGCGCAAGTACATCCTCGGGAAGCCCCGCGTGACCGGGGTCCTCATCTCTCCAGAGGCGCGTCGCGAGATAGGGCTCCGCGTGGAGGAGCTGAATCGATCGAGAGTCACGTCGTCAGCTGCCGGGAGGGCACATTGATGCGGCCGGTCATCGTAGCCGCAGCCGCGGCATGCGGCGCCCTGGCGTTCTCGGCCGGCACGGTTCCGCCAGCTACAGCGGCAAGTGCCACTCTCGCTGCCACCCCAGGCATGCTGAGCGCTCTGGCGGCTCCAGCAGCAACGACAACGTCGACCGCCCGCGCGAGCTCGATATCCTCGACCGCGCTCACGGCACCATCTGCGCCCGACACCATGACGTCGAGCTTCGATGTGGCGGGGCTCCACGTAATCCTCCGGCGCAACACCGCCAACGATGTGGTGGCCGCGAATCTCTACCTGCTGGGCGGTACCCGGCAGGTAGCCGATTCCAACGCCGGAGTAGAGCCCATGATGCTCTGGGTCTCGGAGCTGGGCACGAAGAACTACTCGCGCGAGGCGCTGCGACTGAAGACCGCGGAGCTCGGCAGCACAATAGTGGTGGAGCCGCGCGACGACTGGACCATGTTCGGCTTCCGCGGCGTGCGCTCCACCTTCGACAGCACCTGGATGCTCCTCTCCGACCGGCTCATGGCGCCCACGCTCGACTCGGCGGCCCTGGAGCTCATCCGCGCGCAGGTGCTGGGCGCGGTGCGCCAGCGACGTGACTCACCCGATAACCTCGTGCAGTATCTTGCCGACAGTATCGCCTTCTCGCCCAGCCATTACGCGCTCTCGCCGGCCGGCACGGAGCGATCGATAGCATCGCTCTCCGCGCGCGAGTTGCGCCGCTACCGGGATACGGAGCTGGTGACATCCCGCATGCTGCTCGTAGTGGTGGGGAACGTGGAGAGAGCGCAGCTCGAGAAGCTCATCCGCGGCACCATAGGGCGGCTGCCGCGCGGCGACTACAAGTGGACACCGTCCACGGATACCGGTCCGCGTTCCAGCGCCGCCGTGCTGGTGGAGAGATCGCTCCCCACCAACTATATCCAGGGCTACTACGCCGGGCCGAGCGCCACTACCCCCGACTACCAGGCGCTGCGCGTGGCCACGGCGGTGCTCACCGGGCGCATGTTCGCCGAGATCCGCTCACGACGCAATCTCACCTATGCCGTGGACGCACCTTTCGTGGAACGCGCCGTGGCCGCCGGTGGACTGTACGTGACCACGGTTTTCCCCGATTCCGTGCTCGCTCTCATGCGAGAGGAGATCGGCGCTCTTCAGAACGGACTGGTGGACGCCGAGAATCTGCAGGTGATCATCTCGCAGTTCATCACCGAGTACTTCCTGAATACCGAGACCAACGCCGCGCAGGCCGATTTCCTGGCGCGTGCGCAGCTCTACCGCGGCGACTGGCACACGGCAAACAACTTTGCCGCCGAACTGCGCGAAGTCACTCCGCTCGACGTGCGGAACGCGGCGAGGAAGTACATGCACGGCGTCCGCTTCGCCTACGTGGGCGACACCACCGAGGTCTCGAGAGAGCTGCTCGGCGCGTTCTGACAGCGCAGCTCTCGGCGCGTTCTGGCGTCGCCGTACCCGGCGGATCACCTTATGGCG
>DATCXG010000517.1:0-2883 GCA_036565945.1 Gemmatimonadaceae bacterium | reverse complement strand
GGCTGGAACAACTCTGCGGCGAGTTGGCGGATCCAGCCGCCGATCGCTCCAGCATCTGCCGCCGCGTGCTCTGCGAGATCATGTATCCCGAGTATGTGGCCAACTGGGAGACGGCAGTGAACGACAGCGCGCTCGCTCTCCCCACCCGAGCCGCGCTCCTCTCGCTCGACCCGCGCAACATCACCCTCGAGCCCGAGCACTACGCCGACTGCGACCAGGCCAGGTTCCAGCGCGTGAAGCCGCTACTCTGGCTCTGGTACAGTTTCGACCGCACGCCCATGGGCGGACAGAATGTGACGACGGGCGTCAAGCTCCGCCGCCTCCTGGCGCCGCTGATCTTCAAGAGCTGCGGCGAGAACTTCAAGGCGTTCCAGCACGTGGAGTTCTCATTCGGCTACAACATGGAAGTGGGCGACAACGTGGTGGTGCACCGCCACGTCCTGCTCGACGACCGCGGCGGGATTGTGCTGGGCAACCGCGTATCGATAGCCGACTACGCCAACATCTACAGTCACACGCACAGCATCGTTGACCAGGTGGATGTCACCAATTCCATCACTCGGTTGGACGAAGGCGTGAGGATCACCTACCACGCCACGGTCCTGGCGGGAGTGCACGTCGGCTGTGATGCGATGGTGGGCGCGCTGGCCGTGGCTACGAAGGATGTGCGCCCGCATCATGTGAACCTGGGCATCCCAGCCAAGAGCGTCCGCGTCAAGCCCAACGCACCCGCCGACACAGACGAGTGCCTGCCCATTGCGAAGGAACGCCGGAGGGAAGAATGAACGTGGCTTCGCGCCGTCACGCACCCGAGCACGCGGTGATCGTGCCCCCGGTACTCCGGCGTCTCGCCGGCCTGACAGCGGTCTTCGCGCTTAGCGGGTGCGCCACCATGTGGCCGACTTTCAGCGGCGTCACATCCGCCGCCCCGGACGAAGCGTACAGCTGTGCTCTGGCTCATGCCCAGGGCCTCGGCTACAAGAAGGGCACCTGGGACGAGTCCGACCACTCCATGACGGTGCGCCGCGAAGACAGCGAGGCCTCCAAGCTGCTGCCGGGCGAGCAACATCAGATCGACGTCATCGCCGCGCGGGTCGTGGCAGGCGCCGGTGGGAACGGCTCGGCCCTCAGCGTACGCGCCCAGACCCTGACGCGCCGCTACACGCGCGCGGGATGGGTGGAAGACCAGGCACCAGCATCGCCCGGTGTGAAGGAGGCCGCGAAGTCGGTCCTGAGTAGGTGCAGCACCTGAGTTAGTGAGGCGCCTGAGTAGCTTCAGCACCAGAGCTACCGCAGCACTAGAGTGGTTACGACCAATGAGTGAGCGCAGCGACTGAGCAGTGCACGCCGTACACACAGACGGCGTTGCCGCTCGCATCACGAGTAGCGCCGCCTTCCGCGCTCACCTCACTCGCAGCACGTCCTCCACGGGTCCGGCATCGCCTCCCGCCAGCAGCGAGAGCGCATCGCCAAGCGCTACGCGGGAGCGCGGCCAGACAAAGCGTTCCTGCGCGGCATCCACTGGCAGCCACTCACTGCACTGGTGCTCCGCGCCTAACACTACCGGTCCCTCTCTCGGGAATGCCGCGAAGACGACGGCCAGGAAAACCACCCCTGGTTTGTGTAGATAGAAGGGCTGAACGGTAACATTGTAGAGGCGCTCCACCTCCAGCCCCGTCTCCTCGCGCACCTCTCGCAGCGCGGCGTCCTCGGGACGCTCGCCCTGCTCGATGTGCCCGTGCACCGTCTCCCACGCTCCTGTGCAGCGCGTGCCCTCCGCGCGCTGGAGCACCAGCGCCTCCCAACCTTCCGTGGCTCCCCGGCGCAGAAGGTAGACGTCCACCGATCCGACTTGTACCTCAGTCAACCGTGATCCTCCGCTGAAGGTGTGCCATGACTACGGGGTTCAGGGTTCAGGGTGCAGGGTTCAGGCACTTCCTCGGCGTCGAGCTCTCTGCCCCGAGACAGTTCCTGATCCCTGCTTCCCGATCCCTGTCAGTTGTAGTTCCTGCACCCTGAACCCTGAACCCCGTAGTTCACAGTATCCGCCACAGGTCACGCGTGACATCCACCGAGAATGCCCACCGCCCGTCGCGCAGGCCACGGGCGACGTCGAAGCGGATGAGATCGAAGAGCACGAACAGTCCGGCGCCCACGGCCGGATACCAGCCGCGCGCCGGCTCGGCGAAGGGAGCGCTCCCACCTATGTAGGCAGTCTGCACGTACGGTGCGAGAGTGGCGAAGGCCGGTGCGCGCCCGAACGGGCCCAGCGAGAGGGGTACGAAGGGGACCTTCGTACGCCACTCGATTCGTTGGCTCGCCCCGAACGTCCCCGCAAAGCGATGGAAGCCGTAGCCTGGTGCCGTCACCGGCCCGCCCAGGAATACATAGTCCTGTGCCGGTACGTCGGGAGTGCCGCTCACCACGCCCACTGTGGTTCGCATCACCAGCCGATCGTCGCCCATGGGGCGCTCGAGCTCCGCGTCCAGGAAGGCGCGCGCGTAGTACGGCCGGTTGGCCTCGAAGCTGGTGTCTCGTCCGGCGAACCAACCGGCACGAAGCTCGGAGCGCAGCCGCAGCTCGGTGTCCAGGAACGCCATCGAGGCGGGACGCTCGATGCCCAGCGCCAGTCGCTCCTCGCGAATCGACCAGGCAGGTATGACGGGCTCGTAGTGTCCGCTCCACGGGGTAGCGTGCAGACTCAGTCGCTCCTGCATCTGGTGCGACGCCTCGAGGCGCCAGTCCAGCCCCCGCCACCGGCCCAGTCCAACTATCACCCCCGCGGCGCGGACATCGTACGGATCGGTGCGATCGGTTCCCAGCTCCTGCGCGGCGATGCTGTTCACGAGCATCGAGCTCTCGGCCACGTCGCCCACGTCGTCG
>DATCXG010000503.1:0-3088 GCA_036565945.1 Gemmatimonadaceae bacterium | reverse complement strand
TGCTCCACGCTCGCGCCGGCCTCGGCCGCGCGCACGCGGTCGACTCGGAAGACGCGTTTCTCCTGTGGGGCGGTCACGGTCCAATCCACGTCCACTACACCAGGCGTATTGTCGAACACGTGCTTCACCCGCCGAGCTGCTTCGAGCCGTGTGCTGTCGTCCGCCGCGTACACCTCGGCCACGAGTGTCGACAGTACCGGCGGCCCTGGCGGGATCTCGGCCACCTTGGCCACCGCGTCGTACAAGCGAGCGATGGAATCGATGCCGGGCCGAACCGCGACGGCTATCGCATGGCTCTGGCGCGAGCGCTCCGACTTCGGGAGCAGGTTCACCTGCACATCGGCCACGTCGGGACCCGAACGCAGGAAATAGTGGCGTACCAGGCCGTTGAAGTTGAACGGCGCGGCGGTCCCCGCATATACCTCGGTACTCGATACTTCCGGCACCCCACGCAGATAGTTGGCGACATCCCGGCCGAGCGCGTTGGTGGTCTCGAGTGTGGCCCCCTCCGGCATGTCGAGCACCACCTGGAACTCGCTCTTGTTGTCGAAGGGGAGCATCTTGACCTTCACTGCCCTGACGAGCACCAGGCCTACGGAGACCAGCAGCAACGCGAATACGCCCCCATAGAAACCGAGTCGGCGCGATCGCCGATCCATGAGCGGAGTCATGATGCGGGCATACAACCGCGCGAACCGCGATGCGCCTTCGCCATCATCGGGAGAGCGAGCGACAGTGCTCCCGGGAGCACTGTCGCTCGTACGTTTACCGGCACCTTCGTCATCGCCGGTGGCGTCACTGGTAGTGTAGTCAGCACGGTCGCCCACACGCGATACCGCGTGCGCGTGTCCCCCGGCATGCGCGCGTCCCTTGAGCAGCCGGTAAGCGAGGTACGGCGTGATGATGAACGCCACGGCTAGCGACGCGAGCATCGCCACAGCCGCACCCACCGGAATGGGTCGCATGTATGGTCCCATCATCCCCGAGACGAACGCCATTGGCAGGATGGCGGCGATCACGGTGAAGGTGGCCAGGATGGTGGGATTGCCCACCTCGTCCACGGCCTCGATGGCGGCTATCTCTGGCGCGCGGTTGCCCATCTTCAGATGCCGGTAGATGTTCTCGACCACGACGATCGCGTCGTCGACGAGGATGCCAATGGAGAAGATGAGGGCGAAGAGCGTGATACGATTCAGCGTGTAGCCCAGCAAGTAGTAGGCGAATAGCGTCAGCGCGAGGGTGACTGGCACCGCGACGAGCACCACCGCCGCCTCGCGCCAACCCAGAAAGAACCAGATGAGCAGGGTCACCGAGATCGTGGCGATGAACAGGTGCAGAATCAGCTCGCTCGCCTTCTCGCCCGCCGTCTCGCCGTAGTCGCGGGTCACGGTGACCTGCACATCACTCGGGAGCAGGCGGTTCTTTGCCGCATCTACGCGTTCGGTGACCACGTGCGTCACGGTGGTCGCGTTGGCCCCCTTGCGCTTGGCCACCGCGATGGTGACGGCCGGTTCTGCTCTTCCGGATCGTTCCGAGTGTGAGACGTAGGTGGTGGTTTCGCCGAAGCCCTCCTCCACGGTTGCGACGCTGCGGAGATAGACCGGCATCCCTCCGCGTACCGCCACGACCACGCTGCCTACCTCGGCCGCCGTGGAGAGCGGCGCGCCCACGTCAATCCGGTAAACCTGGTCGCCGCTCACCAGGTCACCGGCCTGCAGGCGCGCGTTGGCACTCTTCAGCGACATCGCGACCTCGCCGGGAGTGATGCCGCTCGCCGCCAGCCGCCCGGCGTCGAGGGTGACGCTCACCTCCCTGGGCTGCCCGCCGACCACGAACGTCTCGGCCACGTCGGGCACCGTGCGGATCTCCTCTTCCAGATGCAGCGCGAGCTGTCGCAGGGTATTGGCGTCGTAGCGGCCGCCGTGCAGCGTGAGCGCGAGTACCGGTACGTCGTCCACGGAGTGCGGCTTGATGAGCGGCGGCAGCGCACCCGGGGGCGCCTGGTCCATGGCTCCCGCCAGTTTGGCTCTCACCTTCATGACGCTCCGCTCCTGGTCCTCGCCTACCTTGAAGCGGACGGTGACCATGCTGTAGCCAGCGTCCGAAATCGTGTACACGTGGTCCACGCCCGGGATCTCGAGCATGCGCTGCTCGATCGGCCGGCCGAGCAGGTTCTCCGCCTCGCTAGGTGCTGCACCGGGGAGCGTCGCTATGACGTCGATCATCGGCACCGAGATCTGCGGCTCCTCCTCGCGCGGAGTCGCGAGAATGCCGAGCAGCCCCGCGGCGAGCGACGCCACGGTGACCAGCGGTGTCAGCTTCGATCGCAGAAACGCGTGCGCGATGCGTCCCGAGATTCCCATCGGTCACTCCTTCCCGGCCGCCGGCGCTGTGCGCGGCGTCGGAATAACAACCTGGTCGCCGGCGCGGAGACCGGCGCTCACTTCGACGAGATCGGCGGTCGCATGACCCAACCTTACCCACCGGATCTCGTCGCCGTGCTCGGTGCGCAGCGTGACGCCGGTGAGGTCCCCCTGTCGCACGATGGCGATCGTGGGGACTACGAGCGCCGTATGCTCGCCGAGGGGAATCGAGAGGGTGGCCGCGCTTCCCGCCAGGAGGGCGCGACTGGGATTGCGAACCACGGCATTGATGCTGTACAGGTTCCCACCAGCCGATGGCACCACCCCTTCCACCACGGCTCGTACCGCCTCCCGCTCTATCACCGCATCGAGCGATTGGCCGCGGCGCAGCCTCTGCGCGATCTCCGGAGTTACGGTGGCGGTGATGCGGAGCTGTGACGCATCCTGAACTGTGAGCAGCGGCGCGCCCGGCGCGGCGAATGACCCGGGATCCACGAAGCGTCTGGTGACGACTCCCGCGAACGGGGCGCGGATGACGGCGTAGGCGCTGACGGCGTCGAGCTCGGCGGCCGCGGCTCGCGCGGCGGCCAGTCCGGCATCCGCTCGCGCGAGAGCGGTCTCGACGGCATCGAGCTGTGCCCTGGTTGCCGCGCTGTCGGCGTACAGGGCACGGATTCGTCCCGCCTGAGTGATGGCGTCGTCGTATACCGCCTTCGCCTCGGCGG
>DATCXG010000492.1:0-5359 GCA_036565945.1 Gemmatimonadaceae bacterium | reverse complement strand
TCGGGGCCGTGCTGGGTGGAGATGACCACCGTCTCCACCGACACCGGGTGCGCGACGCCGATCGCGTAGGCGACCTGCACCTCGCAGCGATCCGCGAGCCCGGCCGCGACCACGTTCTTGGCCACCCAGCGCGCCGCGTACGCCGCCGAGCGATCCACCTTGGAGGGGTCCTTGCCGCTGAAAGCACCGCCGCCGTGTCGCGCCATCCCGCCGTAAGTGTCAACGATGATCTTGCGTCCCGTGACCCCCGTGTCCGTGGCCGGTCCACCCTCGGTGAACGCGCCCGACGGGTTCACCAGCACCCGGTCGCGCCAGCCAGTGGGGAGGAGCTCGGCGGGTAGCACCGAGGGGATGATCTCGCCGATCACGTAGTCGCGGATCGCCAATTGACTGACCGACGGCGCGTGCTGCGTGGAGACCACTAGCCGCTCGACTTCCACCGGCTTCCCGTCCTCGTAGCGGATGGAGACCTGCGATTTGGCGTCAGGCCGCAGCCAGGAGACCGCGCCCGACTTGCGGCGCCGCGCCAGCTCGTGCACCAGCCCGTGCGCGTAGGTGATCGGCGCCGGCATGAGGGCCGGGGTCTCGTTGCTGGCATAGCCGAACATGAGCCCCTGGTCGCCGGCGCCCTGCAGCTCGGCGCTCACCTTCTCGTCCACCGCACTCCCGATCTCGTTGGACTGCGGTTGCAGCCGCACATCGATCACCGCGGTCTCGTGCCCGAAGCGCGAATCGAAGCCGTCGTAACCGGTATCGAGAATCACCTGCCGCGCCACTCGCTCTATCTCCTCGCGCGCCACCGGACTGGAGCAGCGCGTCTCGCCAGCAATGCACACGAAATTGCGTGTGACGAGCACCTCGCACGCCACGCGCGAGCGCGGGTCCTTGCGAAGGTGGAGATCCAGCACCGCATCACTGATGCGGTCGGCCAGCTTGTCCGGGTGCCCTTCGGACACGGACTCGCTGGAGAAGATGAAGGAATCGGCAGTTGGGTGAGTCATGGAAGCGAGCCCCTGAAGGTTGGGCCCGCCGCGCGATACAGACACAGCCCGACGGGCATCTACCGCCCCCGGGCTGTTTACACAGATCTCGCGAACGGTTTAGCAGAATTTCTAACGCGGTCGCAATCGCTACAAATCACCGCGGCAATTATGGTCGGAATGTGAAAGGCGCCTGTGTGAAAGTCAACGGGACGGCCGAGGGCTGCGAGCGCTCGGCCGGAAGGCCGGCAGCACGGGGAACTGTTTGCCGCACCCACTGGTATGCCTCCATATTCGCGTATTCGTGAAACAACCGCGGCATCGCGCCGCACGCTCGCCGTTCCAGGGACCTCGCCATGCTCATCAGGAAGCCCAACGACATCAGCGCATCGGAGATCACCGATGAGAAAGTCTATCTGGATCGCCGCAAGTTCCTCGGTACCGTTGGCGGAGTCGGACTCGCCGCGGCCGCGGTGGCGGGATCCTCGCTCCTGACCAGCGCGTCGCTCCTGGGCTGCGACACATCGGCGGCGCGTACGGGCGCCATGGGCGAGAGCGACGGCGAGACGCTCGAGGACAAGCTCACGCCGTACGAGGACGTCACCACCTACAACAACTTCTACGAGTTCGGCACCGACAAGAGCGACCCGGCGATGAACGCGAAGGCATTCCGCGCCAAGCCGTGGACGGTGGCGGTGGAGGGACTTGTCAGAAAACCGGCCCGCTACCATCTCGAGGATTTCGTCAAGCCGTACAAGCTCGAGGAGCGGATCTACCGGCACCGCTGCGTGGAAGGATGGTCGATGGTGATCCCCTGGCTCGGCTTCCCGATGGCCAGTCTGATCAACCGCGTGGAGCCGCTTCCCTCCGCCAGGTATCTGCAGCTCACCACGCTCCACGATCCCAAACAGATGCCCGGTCAGCGTCGCCCGATCCTCGATTGGCCGTACACCGAGGCACTGCGCATGGACGAGGCGATGAACCCGCTGGCGATCTTTGTGGTGGGTCTCTACGGGAAGATGCTCCCCAACCAGAACGGCGCGCCTCTCAGGCACGTGGTGCCCTGGAAGTACGGCTTCAAGGGCGCCAAGTCAATCGTGAAGATCACCTTCACCGAGAAGCAGCCCGCCACCACCTGGAACATCGCGGCGCCCAACGAATACGGCTTCTACGCGAACGTCAACCCCGAGGTCGACCATCCGCGCTGGAGCCAGGCGAAGGAGCGCCGCATTGGCGAGTTCCGCAAGCGTCCCACGCTCCTGTTCAACGGCTATGGTGACCAGGTGGCGAGCATGTACTCGAGCCTGGATCTGAGGAAGAACTTCTGAGCGCGGTCGCGGCACGCGCCACCAACTCACCGGCGGCGCCCGGTCGGCCACGTCCAGCGCGCGCACCACGTCCGCCGCGCTGGCTCAGACTGGTCGTGTTCACCGTATGCCTCGTACCAGCCGCGTGGGTCGTCTGGGCGCTGTACTCCGATTTCACCGGCGTCACGCGTCTGCTCGGCTCCAATCCGATCACCGAGGCCGAGCACTTCACGGGCAAGTGGACGCTCCGCTTCCTCGCGATTACCCTTGCGATCACGCCGCTTCGCCAGCTAACGGGCTGGGGTTGGCTGGTGCGATACCGGCGCATGTTCGGCCTGTTCACGTTCTTCTATGCGGCGCTGCATCTTTCCATGTACATCGGAGTCGACATGTTCTTCGACTTCGGAGACGTGGTACACGACGTGATCGAGCACCCGTACATCACCGTGGGAATGACCGGCTTCCTCCTTCTGATTCCGCTGGCGGTCACCTCCACGAACAATATGGTGCGCCGGCTTGGCGGAGCTCGCTGGCGGGCGCTGCACCGCCTGGTGTACGTGGTGGCGGTGCTCGGGGTGATTCACTTCTGGTGGGCGGTGAAGAAGGATATCAGCGAGCCGCTGATCTTCGCTCTGGTATTCGGTGTGCTGTTCGCGGTGCGGCTAGTGGGGAGAGCCGTGCGAAACCGGGCTGCGAGGGGCGCTTCACTCGCTTCACAATCATAGGCAATCTGGGGGAGGAGAGGGGACGATGATCGACAGACGCGGAGCCGCCGTGCTGCTGGCCGCCATGCTGGCGGGGTGCGGCGGGAGAGATGCCGAGGAAGGCATCGCGCTGGATACCGGCACCACCGTGGAGATGGCGGCGGGGGAGGTACCCGTGACGTGCCCCGGGAGCGACGGAGGGTTGCAGCTTCCAGAAGGCTTCTGTGCCACGATCTTCGCCGACTCCGTGGGTGGGGCGCGCCACATCATCGTGGCGCCCAATGGCGACGTCTTCGTGCAATTGATGGGCACGCGGCGAGGGTCCAGGAATGCTAGCGGAGGGAATGGCATCCTCGCGCTACGCGACACCGATCACGACGGCCGGGCCGATACCAGCGCCAGCTTCGGCAAGCCGGGCGGCACCGGCATCGGGCTGCACGGTGGCTTCCTCTACGCCGACGACCAGGCGCGCATAGTGCGCTATCCCCTGATGCCAGGCGCTCTCACCCCGTCCGGCGCGGCACAGGACGTCGTCGTCGACCTCCCCACGGGCGGCCACGGTGCGCGCAACTTCACCTTCGACAGCGCCGGCGCGTTGTACGTGAACGTGGGATCGCGTACCAACTCGTGTCAGGTGGACGATCGCGAGAAGGAATCGCCGGGCCACGACCCCTGCACCGCACTCGCGACGCGCGCCGGCATCTGGAAGTTCGACGCGAACAAGCTGGGCCAGCGGCAGTCCGACGGTCAGCGCTTCGCCACGGGCATCCGGAACGCGATGGGCCTGGCGATCAGCCCCATCGATGGAAAGCTCTACGCTACCCAGCACGGCCGCGACCAGTTGTTCCAGAATTGGCCTCAGCACTTCGACGCCAGGCAGAGCGCCGAGAACCCGGCCGAGGAGCTGGTGCAGGTGAATGCAGGCGACGATTTTGGCTGGCCCTACTGCTTCTACAGCAGGGATCAGAAGCGGCTGGTGCTCGCTCCGGAGTACGGCGGCGACGGGAAGAAGGTGGAGCGCTGCGCCAACAAGAAGGAACCGATCGCGGTATTCCCCGGCCACTGGGCGCCGGTGTCAGCGATCTTCTACACGGGCACCCAGTTCCCCCCGCGCTACCGCGGCGGGATGTTCATCGCGTTCCACGGCTCGTGGAATCGCGCGCCCGAGCCACAGGCGGGCTTCAGGGTATCGTTCGTTCCCGCCAGAGACGGTGCGCCGAGCACCGAGTACGAGACCTTCGCCGACGGCTTCACTGGTGGCGACGGCTCGCGGGGCGGCGCCGCGCACCGGCCGCTGGGACTGGCACAGGGGCCCGACGGAGCACTCTACATTACAGATGACAGGGCTGGTCGGATCTGGGAGGTGCGCTACACGGGTGAAGGCAGCCGCTGACCACGGCCAGGAGCGTGCTGTGGCGAAGAACAGGTGCACTCGCAGCTCCACAGGTCGCGCCAACGGTAGCGGCAATCGCCGAGACCACTGCCGGTCAGCGTAGGTCTGACCGGCAGCCAATACACACCTCACTCCACGCGGAGCTTCGCCATGCGCTTCCTCATCCGGCTTCTCATCAACGCGGCCGCGTTGTGGGCGGCGGTCATGCTGGTAAGGGGCATCACTTTCAGCGGGAGCTGGGTGTCGCTACTCCTGGTAGCGCTGGTGTTCGGCATCGTCAACGCCATCGTGCGCCCCCTGCTCAAGTTGCTCACCTGCCCGCTTGTGTTCCTCACGCTCGGACTGTTCATCCTGGTGATCAACGCGCTGATGCTCTGGCTCACCAGCACCCTCTCCGCCTCCCTGGGTCTCGGCTTCCACGTGGCAGGCTTCGCGAGCGCGTTCTGGGGAGCGGTAGTGGTGAGCATCGTGAGCGTGGTGCTGTCGCTCTTCGTTCCCGACTCGGACGAGTAGTGGGAGTCGAGACGGCAACTGCTTTTACCTGCAGCACGGAGAACTGCAAGAGAACGGCAAGCGAGAACTGCAAGAGGAACTGCAACTGCTTTAACCACAGAGGCACGGAGGAAACTGCAACTGCGAACTACAATGCAACGGCAACAGCGAATGTTTTTGGGGTTTGCATCCGGGTCTCCTCTCCCCGAGATGAGCGGGGCCAGAGACTCTCAGGAGCCCAGAGTGCCGCGCCTGGAGCCAGAGGCGTAGAGCAGTTCCCAAAGCTCTTTTGCTTTTGGCCCCAGTCTTTTGCAGTTGCAGTTCTCTCTTGCAGTTCTCGCTTGCCGTTCTCTTGCAGTTCTCTGTGCTGCAGGTCAGCAGTTGCAGTTCTCTGTGCTGCAGGTAAAAGCAGTTCAGTAGTCCTCCGCGCCGCCGTGGTCTACGCCTTCCGGGCGGGTCTATGTCTCGCGTGGCTCGGCGGTT
>DATCXG010000477.1:0-2070 GCA_036565945.1 Gemmatimonadaceae bacterium | reverse complement strand
ACCAGCCGCTCGAATGTTCGCGCGCCGGCGTAGAACAGTTCCCCGTAGACGTCCAGGACGGTGATCGCGCGATCGAGCAGCTGTCTGGGCGGCGTGCGCTCCTCGATCCGCCCGTCGGCATGCCTGACCAGCTGGACGATGGTCACCGCGTTGGCGGTGCGGCTGAGGAAGAGAAGCGCCGCGAGCACTACCCCCAGACCGACCGCCGCTTGAATGGGCAGGAACAGCGTGGCAAGGTAGGTGGTGACTCCGGCCAGCACCGATGGCCACCCCGCATTGCGAAGCGCGGCCAACTCCGACGGCTTCAAGCTGCTCGCGCCCGCGACCATCAGGAGTGCACCAAGTGCAGGCATCGCGATGAACCCCACGAGATTGGGCACGCCGACCACGATTACGGCCATCCAGAGTCCCGCGAAGATGGATCCCCACCGGGTGGCGGCACCCGAGATCACGTTGATTGCGGTGGCGCTGAGAGAGCCGCCAACCGGCAGCCCACGGAAGAGGCCGCATGCCAGGTTCGCGGCGCCTTGCGCGATGAAGTCCTGGGAGATCCGTGTCCGTGATCCATCTCGGTTCGGCACGCTTTGGCTGACCCCGACACCCTGTACCAGCGTCACGATCGCCACGGACAAGGCACCCGTGACCACGTTCACCAGGTCCACCAGCGTGAACTGTGGGATGTGTGGCGTCGGAATGTTCCCGGCGATCTGTCCCACATCGGAGACTATCTGCACGTCGGCGCGGATCAGCGCGACCAGCAGCGAAGGGATCACCACCGCGACTAGGCGGCCGAAGCTCTTCATCCTGGTTCGCGGGAGCAGCAGCGCGAGCACCAGCGTGAGCGCGCCCGTGCCTAGCGCGGCCAGGTTGACGGCGGCGAAATGCACGAAGACGTCGATCGCCTGTGTCACACGGTTACCGCCACTCGCCGCGTACCCGGCAACCGTGGGTATCTGGCTGAGGATCAGGAGCGTAGAGATGCCGGCGAGGAACCCGGTCGTCACGGAATACGAGACGAAGCGCGTGAGCCGGCCGAGGCGGAGGACACCGAACAGCACCTGGAATGCGCCAACCAGCAGCACCAGCACGAACAGGGCATTGCTTCGGTCGGAGGCAGCAGCGCTGGCGAGCGATTGCCCAGCCGTGAGCGAGGCAGCGGCGGTGGTCGTGATCACCATGAGGCGGCTGCTCGACAAGAGACCGCCCACGAGGGGACCCATCATCGTGGCATAGAGGCCGTACAGCGGATTGACGCCCACGAGCACGCCGTTGGCCATCCCGTCGGGCACGTTCGCGACCGCGAGGCTGAGGCCCGCCATCGTATCGCGGCGCAAGAATGGGCCACCGGGCAGGTGGCGCCGCGCGTTTGCGACGGCCTCGCGTAGCTCGCGCAAGCCTGGCTGTTCGACCGCCGCTGACTCCGCGTCGGGCGGCGGCACCTCTGGAAAGTCGGGGATGTTGCTTCCGTACGCCGCGCGAGGGTTCTGAGAGTCCAGGCGATCTACTCCTTGACGAGCGCGGCCTCGAGCCGCTGCTCGGCCGGTATCTGGTCATCAAAATCAGGCGCGTCCTCAGGGATCTCGATGTCCACCCAGTGGACGTCGCCAGTGAAGCGGCGAACGGAATAGTCGCGCGTCACCGGGGAGCCGGTGTCGGTGGCGATCTCGAGCGGCTCGTCGCTCGCGAAGGGGAGCGGCTGAGTTCGCTCCACCCGTCCCTCGCCTACGGGCTGATCGTCGATGAACAGCGTCACGGTTCCGCCCTTCGCCGGGCCACTGCCGTCGTACTGGAACTCCATGCGCACGTTGTGCGTTCCCGGCGGCACACGTTCGGTGCTCTCGATGTGAAAGAGATCGACGCCGTAGAAGTTGTAACAGTACTTCGGACGACTGTCCTTCACGTACAGTGACCATCCCCCGGGAAAGCCGCCCTGCGCGACGATGACACCCTCGCTGCCGCCTGGGGGCACATGGATTTCGGCGGCCACCCGGTGGGACTTGTTCTTTATGTTGATGACAGAGAAGGCATTGAGCCGGCCGACCCCGCGATACAGCCGCTGCCGACAGGCTC
>DATCXG010000459.1:0-12169 GCA_036565945.1 Gemmatimonadaceae bacterium | reverse complement strand
GCGCTGACGCTGGCGTCATTCTCGGCGGCCACCCGTTGATGGCGACAGGTGTCGATATCGCCGGCATTCCGCTCGCGCTCCCGCGTGTCTTCGTAGAAACGGTATCGTCCGGCGGGGGAAGCCTGGGCTGGGTGGACGATGGTGGCGCCTTGCGCGTGGGGCCGCGGAGCGCTGGAGCGCTGCCCGGCCCGGCCGCGTTCGGGCGGGGAGGTATCGAGGCCACCGTCACCGACGCGCACGTGGTGGTGGGCAATCTGCGACATACGCTGATAGGCGGTGCGCAACCTCGTCACGATCTCGCTGCCGCGGCCATCGGGCGGCTGGCAACTCGCGTGGGTGCGGAGCCGGAGCGGGTGGCCGAGGCGATGATTCGCGCGGCGGACGCTGCCATCGCTCGTGCTCTCAGGCGAGTGAGCACGGAGAGAGGTGTGTCGCCGCGCCGGTGCGCGCTCGTGGCCTTCGGTGGAGGCGGCCCGCTGCACGCGTGCGCGCTGGCTGAACAACTCGGCGTTCGTACCGTGCTAGTGCCGCCCATGGCGGGCGTGTTGAGCGCATTGGGTCTGGCCATCGCCGCCGAGCGCCGCGAAGTACTCGCCAGCGTCATGCGCCGGGCGGATGAGCTGAGCGTCGGAGACGTGCAGAGGCTCTGCGAACAGCTCGCTGCGCGCATTCATGTTGCTGTCCCGGGCGTGGAGCGCGCGTGGTACGTGCGGGCGCGATACGACGGCCAGGGTCACGAGATCGAGGTGCCGGTGTTCCCGGGCGACGATGGCGACGCGATCGGCCAACGCTTTGCGGAGCTCCATGCGGAGCGGTATTTCTTCACGCTCGAGCGCAGGGTGGAGATCGTCGCCGCGCGCCACACCGCCACGGGAATGGCGCGCGAGGCGTCGCTCTCGCGGAAGGGTACGTCGACGTGGAGCGATGACATGGTAGATACAGGGGCCCCACTCGACGCCGTGGTGCACGGTCGCGCGGTGATCGCGCTCCCGGACGCGACCATGCTGGTTGGTCATGGGTGGACCGCCCGGGCCCTGCCGATGGGCGGGTGGCTCCTGGAGAACGAGCGATGAGCGCCACGCCGTCCTTCGATCCGCTGGAGCTCGAGGTGATGGCCCACTCGTTCGCTGGCATAGCCGAAGAGATGGGGGCTGTGCTGGTGCGGGCAGCGCTCTCGCCCAACATACGCGAGCGGCGCGACTGCTCGTGCGCCATCTTCGATGCCGCCGGTGGCATGGTGGCGCAGGCGGCGCACATCCCCGTGCACCTGGGCGCGATGCCCGACGCCGTTCGAGCGGTGCTCGATCGAGCTCCCGCTCCCGGCGACGTGTTCATCCTGAATGATCCGTTCAACGGCGGCTCGCATCTCCCCGACCTCACGCTGGTTGAGGCAGTCGAGTTGGATGGCCGGATCACGGGCTACGTCGCGGTGCGCGCGCACCACGCCGACGTGGGTGGGATGAGCCCTGGGAGCATGCCGATGGGAGCCACGGAGCAGGTGCAGGAGGGGCTGGTACTGCCACCGGTGCGCATCGTGCGCTCGGGCGTGCGCGATGATGACATGTTGAATCTCATCTTCGCCAACGTGCGCACTCCCCAGGAGCGGGCCGGCGACCTGCGCGCCCAGTTAGCCGCTTGCGCCGTGGGCGCGGCTGGCATCCGTTCCATGATCGTGCGTGAGGGCGAGGAGCGCGTGTGGGCGGCCGGATCCGCGCTCATGGACTATGCCGAGAGGCGTTCGCGTGCCGCGATCGTGGCGCTCGGTGCGCGTCAGGGCCGCGCTTCGGATGTGCTGGAGGGCGACGGGATGAGTGACGCCCAAGTCGAGGTGGCGGTGGCGGTGAGGGCTGTCGATGGGCGACTCCGCTTCGACTTCACTGGCACATCTCAACAGGTGCGGGGCAACGTGAACTGCCCGCTCCCTGTGACACGAGCCGCGGCCGCGTTCGTGCTGCGCACCCTTCTGGCCGACGACGTGCCGACCAACGGCGGGATCGCTCGGGCCATCGAGATAATCGCTGAACCGGGCTGCGCCGTGAACGCGCGATGGCCCGCCGCGGTCGCCGCCGGTAATGTGGAGATGTCGCAGCGTCTCGCCGACGTCATGCTCGCCGCGCTCGCGGACGCCGGTCTCGACGTCCCGGCGTGCGGGCAGGGGACGATGAACAACATCACCTTCGGTGGTGCGGGATGGACGTTCTACGAGACCCTGGGCGGCGGTCAGGGCGCGTCCTCGCACGGCTACGGCCCGAGCGCGGTGCACGTGGGGATGAGCAACACCCGCAACACACCCATCGAGTCGCTGGAGTGGGCCTACCCGATTCGCGTCGAGGAGTATGCTGTGCGCCGTGGGACGGGTGGCGCCGGCAAGCACCGCGGTGGAGATGGTGTGGTGCGGCGCTACCGTGTACTGGAGCGCTGCTCGGCGACCTTGCTCACCGAACGGCGCTCCTTCCCACCGCCGGGCGCCCGCGGTGGCGAGCCCGGCGCGTTGGGCCGCAACCTCCTCAACGGACGCGAACTCCCCTCCAAGTGTCGCCTGGAGCTGGAGCCAGGTGATTTGGTGACCATCGAGACGCCGGGCGGCGGAGGGTGGGGCAGCGAGTCTGACTGATCACGCCGAGCCAGCGGTGGTGTTCAGGCTCCTGCCCGACTGCAAGCTGAGGAACTGCTTGAACCACGGAGGCGCGGAGACACGGAGAAACTGCTGAACTGCAGAACTGCTTACCTGCAGTTCTCCGTGCTGCAGGTAAAAGCAGTTCAGTAGTTCTCCGTATCCCCGTGGTTCAGCGTCTGGCGCTGCGCTCATCGGAAGTGCCTGGGCATGGCGTCAGAGAGAGTTCAGATATTCCACCAGATCAGCCTTCTGCTGCTGGGTGAGACCGAGGTCGTGCTTCGAGTTGTACAGCTCCACGACCGCCGCCAGGGTCGGTGCGATCCCATTGTGGAAGTACGGCGGATGGTGCAGCAGCCCGCGGAGCGGCGTCGTACGGTATTTCTTGGTTGCACTGCGGGATGCGTAGCTCGGCACCCCATCTGGCTCCGGCTCGCTCACTACCTCGGACGGATCGTGGAGTCGGGTGTTCGCGTCGGTGAGGAGGTCGCCGACATGGCAGGTCGAGCAGCGCCCCGCGCCCTCGAAGACCGCCCGACCGCGTTGGGCCGCTGCAGTGTCGAAGCTGCCCTCTGGCGGGTCTGGAGTCTGCAGGCTGAGTTGATACGCCTGAAGTGCCGGGAGTTTCGACGAAACCATATCCGGCGGATTGTTGACGTCTTCACCAAGACGTGTATCGACGAACGTGCCATGCCCGTGCATCTGGGTGACGGCAACGTAGCGGTTCCAGTAGGCGATGTCCGCCCCGTCGCCGGTGTAGATGATGCTGTTCACACCGAGGAGGCCGTAGGCAGGCGGGATGACGACGGGACCGTTGATGCCATCGAAGTTGAAGCGAGGGTCGTACCGGCCCGGACCCCATGAGTTGTACACGGCCTTCTGGTCGGCAGAAAGGGCTGGCGAGAGTGCGATGATCGCGCCTGGATCGAGATCGGAGTTCTGCCATCCATCAAGCCGCGTGCCGATGCCATCCGCGAAGGAATTGTCCACTGTCGAGTGACAGAGAGCGCAGGTAGTGCCGACTCGGACGAGGGTGTCGCGGCCGTCGACGGTCTCGACCGTCCCCTTCAGGCCGACCACGGCATTCAGCTTGAGCAGCGCCACCGTGGTCGCAGGGTCGGTCAGGCTGAGCGCGCCGCTCTGGATATCCGCCACCACTTCGGCAGGCAGCGCCTCGGCATCTACCTTGAGACCCACCGAAAGCGCCGTCGTCGGATCCACAGCGGCCTGGATCACCTCGTGTATCCGGAGCGTATCGGTCCAGAACGTCTCGTCACCGAACGTATCGAACCGGAAGATCTCCTTCCCCTCTGCCACCAGGACGGGATCAGGCGGTCCGGGGCCGGCCGGCTCATCATCATCGCACGCCGCCATCAACGCTACCACGCTGCACCCCACGAGCGTGGCAACGCCGGCCTTCCGGATGGGGCCGGACGTAAGGATTTCTCTCATCGCTCGCTCCTCCCTGAAGCAGCCGGGTCGCGACGATCGGACGTCGCGCCAGGACGCCTCGTCTCGACAACGACCCAAGATAGGTTTGGTCGGAGCGGCTGTAAGTTACCGAGCTAACATCCGATGCTTCACGCCGGGCCGATCGACTCGAGGAAGGCGCGTAGCGCGTCAGGGTCGACCGTGATCGGACCGCGGCGACTGTAGCGGATGAAACCCTGGTCGCGAAGTCGGTTGAGGAGGCTGGACACCACTTCGCGACTGGCGCCTACCAAGCGCGCCAGTTCCTGCTGGGTGATGTAGCGGAGTACCAGAGCCCCTTCAGACGTGGATTCGCCTAGGTCCGCTGCCAGATCCATCAGCATGTGGGCCAGCCTGTGCATTGTGGGATCGGCCGAGAGGCTGCGAAGTCGCTCATGGACTTCGGCGAGATGCTCGCAGGCGACGGACGTCAGGTCGAGCGCAGCCATAGGGTCCTGCAGCAGCCGGGTCACCAACGTCTCCAGCGTGATGGCGACTATCTCCGTCGCTTCGAGCGCGACCGCTTGCTCACGTCGTTCTTCGGAACAGAGGCAGAGCTCGCCGAAGACGTCGCCATCTCGATGAATTCGTAGCGTCAGCTCCTGGCCTCCCGGCGAGACAACTGCTGTCTTGACGAGGCCGTGCCGCACGAGATAGACACTGAGCGCCGCATCGCCCATACGGTAGACGAACTCACCAGCCGCCAGGCGACGCGCAGGCCGACGTGCGAGATCCTCGCAGAGCCTCCCCCTCCCACGGCACTGGTCGGAGAGAGCCACGCAGCGGGAATGATCAGGCAGCCATGCCGCGGTCCTATCGCCATTGTTTCTACCGGCGTGCGGCAGCGAACGCTCGAGGGTCCTGAACATCCTGTGCACCATCTGATCGGGCCCGGTGTGCGAGCAGGAGAAGCTCGTCCCGGGTCACCTGGCATCCCTGTAAACGGCAGGGTATCAGCACATGTATCATTTGTCAACGACATATATCGCTTATTCGTCGGTCACCGGGCTGCGAGCTGGCTGAGCTCCGCGAGCGCCGAGGGCCGACCTGCGATCAGGCCGTCAGCACCATCCCTTCTGCGGCGGCGGTGACATCGAGCGTGGCGCCTGAGCGGAGTAGGATGGCTGCGCAATCCGAGAGATGGGCATCGATATCCCGATCAGTGCGTTCCGGGCTGTGGTGGAACAGCACCAGCCGCTCCACTCCCGCCTCCAGAGCCAGTGCGAGCGCATCCTCGAAGTGCGAGTGTCCCCAGCCGCGATGATGCTCGTACTCGGCGGTCGTGAAGGTGGCATCGTGCACCAGGACGCCTGCGCCCCTGGTGAAGGCCAGGAGACGTTCGCGCCAGTCTGACGGCCCGTCGGCGTAGCCGGGCGCGTCACCGAGCTCGTTGTCGGGGATGTAGACCAGCCGCGGTCGAGAATCGCCGGCACCGCTGAGGCGGAAGCCCAGCGCGCCGCCGGGATGGCGTACGGCGAGCGTGTCGATGATGTAGGCGGGCCCCGAGTGCGTCCTGTCGAGCGAGCGGAATTCCATGGCCGCTTCGAGATTGTCGAAGGGTACGGGGAAGACTCGGGACGACATCTGTGCTCGCACCACTCGCTCTATCTCGCCGGCAACCGCGGCCGCGCTCCAGATGCGGAAGCGGTTCCCTCGCTCGTAGAACGGCGCGAAGAAGGGGAGACCCTGGATGTGGTCCCAGTGAGCGTGGCTCAGGAAGATGTCGCCAGTGATCGGCTCACCGGATGCTCTGGCGCTGAGCGCCTCGCCCAGCGCGCGGATGCCGGTACCGGCATCGAGGATCACGAGTCCGCCGTCGGGCGCGCGCACTTCCACGCACGACGTGTTCCCGCCGTAGCGTACCGTCGACGCCCCCGGGGAAGGGATGGAGCCCCGAGTACCCCAGAACCGAAAGCTGAAAGGCGCGGTCATCGCGAGCCACGCGATTCTGAAGCGGTGTGGTCCAGTACGTACTGCGACAACTGGGGAGTCATGAGCTGGCAGGCCTGACTGGAATCACACCTTGACCTGTGCCAGGCGCTCGAGGCCGTCGCGATCGGCGATGGATATCTGCCTGCGCTGCACAGTGATCAATCCGCGCTCCTGAAAGGTGCGCATGGCGCGCGAGACGGTCTCGCGGCTGGCGCCGATCATCTGTGCGATGGTCTGGTGGGTGAGGCGTTTCTGGATGACCGGCCCTTGGCTCTCGGATGAAACGTCGAGAAGGAGGCGCGCTATGCGCCCGTCCACATCGAGGAGCACCAGGTTCCCTATCTGCTCGTCGGCGCGGCGCAGGCGGCGCGACATCTCCACCAGCAGTGCCCACGCGACGGCGGGTGATTCGTACACGCGACGCCGAAAGTCCTCGCGGCGCAGGACGATGAGCTGCGAGTCGTCCATGGCGATCACGTGCGCCGAGCGTGGCTGGCCATCGATCAGCGAGAGCTCGCCGAAGTGCTCGCTCACCCCGAGGATGCCGAGGATCACCTCGCGGCCGTCCTCGCCGATCAGCACGACCTTCACGCGGCCATGGCGAACGATGAACAGTGAGTCGCCGGGGTCGTCCTCGAAGACGATGACGCTCCCTTTGGGGTAGCTGCGTTCACGGGTCATCGCCGCGAATCGCTCTATCTCAGAGGCGTCCAGCCCACTCAGTAGTGGGACGGTCGAGAGGAAATGCGCAGTTTCCACGTGGGTTCAGCGGCGAGTGGGGGAGTTGGTTGCGGAGGCGGCGCGAGGGTCAATTGTGAGCCCCGGCCGCCAACCCAGGAGCCGATTGGAGCACATGGCAATTTCGAGACCACTGCCGGACCCAACATAGACCGACGGCGGCGTGGTGTCAAAGAAGCCAACGTGTTGTCAGCTTGTCTTTTACCCAGGTGATCCGGTATATTTACAGGCTAACTCCAGATAGAGGCACCAGTGAAGAAAGACTTACATCCCGTATACGCCACGGCCGTCGTCAAGTGCGCCTGTGGCAACACGTTCACAACCCGTTCCACGCAGGACGAGATCCGTACCGACATCTGCTCGAACTGCCACCCGTTCTACACGGGCAAGCAGAAGCTGGTCGACACGGCCGGCCGTGTGGAGCGCTTCCGGCAGAAGTACGGCACGGCGAGAGAGAGCTGAGCCTCCGCGATCGTGTACGCGAAGCTCTCGCACGCTCAGAAGAGGTAGAGCGAGAGCTTTCCACACCGGGGGCGATGCGCGATGCGCATCACCTCGCGGAGCTCGGTCGTGAGTACAGGCGGTTGATGCCTGTGGTGGAGATGGCGGCCCAGCTCCAGAAGTACGAGATAGAGCTCGCGCAGACCCGCGAGCTCGTGAACATCGAGGACCCGGAGCTGGCCGCTGAGGCGAGCGCCGAGGAAGGTCGGCTCGTGGAGCGGATCGAGGGGCTGGAGCGCTCGCTCAAGCCCCTTCTCATTCCTCACGACCCGCTCGACGACCGCCCCGCGATCGTGGAGATCCGTGCCGGGACGGGCGGTGACGAGGCCGCGCTCTTCGCGGCCGATCTCTTCCGCATGTATACCCGCTTCTGCGAACGCCAGGGATGGCGCTCCGAGATGATCTCGCTCTCCGATGGCGCGATTGGCGGGGTCAAGGAAGTGATCTTCAAGGTGCAGGGTGAGGGCGCATTCGGAAAGTTGCGCTGGGAGTCGGGCGTGCACCGCGTGCAGCGCATTCCGGTTACCGAGAACCAGGGCCGCATCCACACGTCCGCCGCCACCGTAGCGGTGCTCCCGGAGGCCGAGGAGGTGGATGTGAAGATCGAGGACCGTGACATCCGGATAGATGTATTCCGGTCTTCGGGACCGGGCGGCCAGAGCGTCAACACCACCGATTCAGCCGTGCGCATCACGCACATCCCCACGGGCATCGTGGTGAGCCAGCAGGACCAGAAGTCTCAGCTCCAGAACAAGCTGAAGGCGATGGAGGTGCTCCGCTCCCGGCTACTCGACCTGCGGATATCGGAGCAGGAGGCCGAACGATCTCGGATGCGCAGGACGCAGGTAGGAACTGGCGATCGATCCGCGAAGATCCGCACCTACAACTTCCCGCAGAACCGGGTGACCGATCACCGCATCAACCTCACGTTGCACGATCTCTCCCGCACGATCGATGGCGACATCGGCGAGCTCATCGAGCAGTTGGCGCTGGCCGACGTGGAGGAGAGGTTGAATGGGTGAGCAGCATCGTACGGTGGAACCGGACGCGCCGTTCCTGGCTGTTCACGCGAACTCATCTTCGGTTAGCGCACCATCGGCTGGCGCGTGCGCACTGGACCTCCGCGGCGGAGCCACGGTGGGAGCCGTGCTCGAGGAGATCTCGGCGGCGCTCGCGCTGGCTGGAATTCCGGATGCGAAGGTGGAGGCTCGCGACATTGTTGCGGCGGTTGTCGACATGCCGCGCTTCTGGCCGAGTGCCAACCGGGACGAGATCCTGGAGGATGGGGACGTGGTTCGTGCCTGCTCGGCGGCGCGCAAGCGCTCCGCTGGCGCGCCATTCGCGTACGCTGTGGGGCGCGCGGCCTTCAGGCATCTGACGCTGGATGTCGACGAGCGTGTTCTCATCCCGCGCCAGGAGACTGAGACGCTGGTGGATGCCGTGCTCGAGTGTGCTGGGGCGGACGGTGGCGTGGCCCTGGACGTGGGCACCGGCTCGGGCGCCATAGCGCTCGCGCTTGCGATGGAGGGGCACTTCGATCTGGTCATTGGCACGGATGTATCGCTCGGAGCGTTGACCGTTGCGCGTGCCAATGGGGAGCGGCTCGCCCCGGCTCTGAGAGCGCCAGTTCAGTTCCGGTCGGGATCGCTCCTCGCACCGGTCCGTGATGTGCGGGCGCGGGTACTGGTTGCGAATCCTCCGTACATCGCGCATGAGGAGGCGGCCTCGTTGCCGAGCTCAGTGCGCGATTGGGAGCCGGTGCTCGCGCTGTTCAGCGGTGCTTCCGGGATGGCCGCTACGGCGGATATCATCCGTGGAGCGCCGGCCGTGCTCGAGTGCGGTGGTCTGTTGGCGCTCGAGGTCGATTCGCGGCGTGCGACCATGGCGGCCGACCTGGCCCTCGCCGATGGCCGTTACCGTGACGTCATCGTGAGGCACGACCTCGCGGGGCGCGAGAGAATCCTGCTAGCGAGGCGAGCGGAATGAGCTTGATGGAAGACAAGGCGAAGGACCTGGGCCGTGTCATCGGTCAGAGCCCGGAATACCAGGCGGTGAAGCGCGCCAACGATGCGCTGAATAATGACCGTGATGCAGTCGCCGTCCTGCGCCAGATGGAGCAACTGCGGGTCAACGCGCAGCGCATGATCTCGCGCGGGGAGCAGCCTACTTCGGAGATGGAGCAGCAGCTCGACCAACTCCTGGGACAGGTTCAGGGGAACGCGCTCTACCAGGCGGTAGTCGTGGCGCAGGAGAATTTCGACAAGATCATGGTTGGCGTGAACGAATGGATCCTGGAAGGGATGCAGAAGGGTTCCGTAAGTTCGATCATCACGCTGGGGTGAGTGTGTCGCGCGGCCGGCTCATTGTCTTCGAGGGACCCGAAGGGGTAGGGAAGACCACCCAGCTCCGGCTGCTCGGCGAGTGGTTGGAAGAGCGCGGCCTAGCCCACACGCGCGTCCGCGAACCCGGTGGCACGCGGCTCGGAGATGAGATCCGACGGCTGTTGCTGGACCCGGAAAACGAGATCGGTCCGCGCGCCGAGGCGCTGCTCTTCATGGCATCGCGGGCGGCCCTCATAACCGAGATAGTGCAGCCAGCGCTCGAGCGTGGTGAGTTGGTGCTCGCCGACCGTTTCTTCCTCTCCACGTTCGCGTACCAGATCGAGGGGCGTGGGCTGCCGGAGTCGGAAATTCGCGGCGCGAATGCGTTCGCCACCGGGGGGCTCGTCCCGGATCTCACCCTGCTCTTCACTGCGCCATCCGAGGAGCGGTCAGTACGCCGGGCGCTGCGCGGCTCGACAGACCGGATGGAGCGGGCTGGATCCGATTTCCATGCCCGTGTGGAGCAGGCGTTTGCCAGGTGTCTTGCTCCGGATTGGCAGGTGGATCACCCGGAGTGCGGACCCATAGTGCCACTGGATGCCACCGGATCGGAGGCGCAGGTACTCGAGCGCGTGCTCGTCGTGCTAGGGCAGTGGTGGCCGCAGATTATTCCCGTGCTAGACGGGTCTCTCCAGTGATACAGCCGCTCTTCCGGAGGTCGTGATGCGTTCCCGCGCCTTGATCGCAGTCACCGCGTTAGGCGGTGCTCTCGCCACCGGCGGCTGGTTGCTCCAGCGTGGACTGGAGCACGGCGGTGGTGCGTACGTAGGTGCGCGACTGTTCGAGGAGGTGCTCGAGCAGGTGGCGAACCAGTACGTCGATTCCATTCCCGTCAGCGATCTCTTCACCAAGGCCACCGCCGGCATGGTCAACGGCCTGGGCGATCCGCACTCGGTGTACCTCACGCAGGAGCGTCTGAGCACGCTCACCGAGAGCACCACTGGCAACTACGCCGGCCTGGGCATCCAGATAGACGTCCGCGATGGGTGGATCACCATCATCGCACCGCTCCCTGGCACACCCGCGGAGCAGGCTGGGATTCAGCCGGGTGACCGGATCATCGCGGTGGACGGCAAGCCCACCGAAGGATTGTCGCCCGAGGAGGCGCGCGATGCGCTTCGCGGGCCCAGGGGCTCCCGCGTGTCGCTGACCGTGAATCGCCCGGGAGTGGAGGCTCATCTACCATTCTCCGTGGTCCGCGCCGAGATACACGTACGCTCGGTTCGTCACCCGATGATGCTGGAGGATGGTGTTGGATATGTCGACTTGACGATCTTCAGTGATTCGAGCGACAGCGAATTGCGTAATGCCATCGGCGCGCTCCGGCGGCGCGGCATGAAGACGCTGCTCTTCGATCTGCGCTCCAACCCCGGCGGGCTTCTGGAGCAGGGCGTGGCCATCTCCGACCTGTTCCTGAATGGCGGTCAGCGGATCGTCTCGATGCGTGGCCGCGCGCCCGGCTCCACCCACGATTTCACTGACGAGGCGCGTGAGCTCTGGCCTGACCTCAAGCTCATCACGCTCGTGGACGGCCATTCTGCCAGCGCCGCGGAGATCGTAGCCGGAGCGCTGCAGGATCACGATCGCTCCGTGCTCCTCGGTTCCACCACGTACGGCAAGGGAAGCGCGCAGTCGGTCTTCCCGCTTGCCGATGATGCCGGGGCGCTCAAACTCACCACGGCGCGCTGGTACACGCCAGTGGGACGCAGCATCCAGAAACCACCGGCCGACAGCACCGATGATGAGGATGAGCTGGACGGGCCTGTGGTGCAGGACACGGTCACCGAGATCCCGCTATCCGAGCGCAAGTCATACGCAACCGATGCCGGGCGCAAGGTGTACGGCGGCGGCGGCATCACGCCCGACCTCATCATCTCGAGCGCTGATTCCAGCGACAACATGTTGGCCTTCTGGCGCCTGATCGGCCAGGACATCCCGCGCTTCCGCGACGCACTCACCGAGTACGCTCTCTCGGTAAAGGCATCGAAGGGCGTGGCGTCACCGAGCTTCACCGTCACGCCGGCAATGCGGGATGCCTTCTGGCGGCTGGCGCGCACGAAGGGCATCACTCTGGAGCCCGAGTATATCCAGCAGAACACGCGGGCAGTCGACCGATTGCTCGGCTACGAGATAGCGCGCTTCGCGTTCGGTACCGAGGATGCGTTCCGCAGGCAGGTGGGTGACGACCGTGTGATCTCTGCTGCCCTCGAGCTGGCCAGAGGCGCGCAATCTGAGCGCGATCTCCTCGCTCGCGCGGCCGAGCGGCGATCCGCGAAGCGGGAAGACGTGCGACAGAAGTGAGATACGAGCCCGTCTTCGTAATGGGCGCGGGCCGGGCTGGATCGGGGCTGGCCCGCGCTCTTCGTGCGGCGGGCGTTGAGGTTTGTGGTGTGCATGGCCATCGGGACCCGGGTGGCCCCGACCGTGTCAGCGTGGGCACACTGCCCGACTCGCTCGCGCGCTCGGCCGTGGTCCTGGTGACCGTTCGTGACTCCCAGATCGACGATGCGTTGAGAGAGCTGCTGGCAGGTCC
>DATCXG010000454.1:0-2667 GCA_036565945.1 Gemmatimonadaceae bacterium | reverse complement strand
TTGCGGTCTACACTCAGCAGGCGCTGGAAGCTACGGCGCGAATCGCGGGCGTCCTCCACGACCGGGATGGCGCAGCTCGATACCGGCGGCTGGCGTCAGAGCTCGAGAAGAAGATCGCAGCACGCTTCTGGATCGCACCGGACAGTACGTATGCGGACTTCTACGGCACGAGATCGCAGGCCATCAGCGCGGCGGAAGGGGCAGCGAGGCAGATAGGACTCGTGGGGGAAGACAAGCTGACCCCCAGAGACAAGGCGCTGCAAACGCACTACCAGCGCCTGGCGCGGACATTCTCCACGATGCCCGATAGCAGTAGAGGATGGATCACCAACGAGAACTGGGTCATCACGACGCCGATGGAGACGGGCATCGCGCCGCGCACGAGAGCGATACCGCTGCTGGACAAGATCCGGAACGAGAATGTCGGAAAGTACGGGCCCTTCCTGTCAGCGGTCGACCGTCAGGCGATGATGACGATATCCACTGGCGTGCAGGCAGTCTCGGAAGCCAACTACGGCCGCACCGACCAGGCGCTCTGGTACGTCGACAAGATCGTGCAGACGTTCAATCGGAGATCACCTGGTACAATCTCCGAGATGATGCCCGATTACGGATGCTTCACCATCGCCTGGACCAGCTACGGTATCGTGCTTCCGCTGATCCAGCATGTCTTCGGTATTCATCCAGACGCGATGACGAAGACCGTTGTCATTGCTCCGCAGATGCCTACCGGGTGGCAGGATGTGAGCATCGATGAGCTTCCCGTAGGCACCAATACCATTTCCTTCTCCCGCGCGAAGACCGCAACGGGAATCGAGTATGTAGTCGGCGCCCGGGATGATGGATGGCATTTCATCTTGAAGGCCGACGCGCCGCCTGGAGCGAGGTATTACCTGAACGGTAGCCCCGTTCCCTACACCGCCGCTGGCATACGTATGAGCGGAAGAAAGAATCGAGTACTCGTGGTACAATGAGGGCGCCCAACGGCGTACTCCGTCCACTGTGGCCGCGCACGCTTCACGAAGCTCGGTTCAGTTGGCTCCGACGCAGTCGCTACGCGGACCATGTCGCTCACCACCGGGTTGACACCTTTCGCTTCAGATTCGTTCTCCGATTGCCCATGCGGCTCACATAATACCCCGAGCCATCACTGGCTCTGAGGCGCCATCGCGCGCCGGCCAGTCGGCCTCGTCAGGGCACATCCGATGCGCGAAATCCTCGTCTCGAGAGCAGGGTGCAGTGGTCACGCCACCCGATGAGCGAGAGCGATGGCCGCCCGGATAACCACTCATGCGTGGCAGCAGCAAGGAGAACCCAATGATCACCTCTCGAAATGCGGCGCGTACATGGATCGGTCTCGTGGCACTTGCAGCGCTCGTTGCCGCGTGCCAGTCGGATGCGACCGGCCCCTCTAAACCTCAGCTCGCATCGGAAGTCTCGGCCATGAATATGAACGGGGCGGCAGGCCAGATGCCGGCGTACTACGACGGGGCGTTGTTCACAGTCAACATGAAGGAGGAGCCAGACGGTGCCTCGGCGGCCTTGATCGCGCACAACGGGAGCATCAACCAGATCTATGCGTCGAACGACCTCGACGAGGAGCAGGAGTTCGTTCCGGTTATCGATGCGATCCAGGGTGATGGGTTCAATCCACTCTGGCTCCAGAATCTGATCGTGTTCAATCCCGGATTTACTCCGCACCAGTTCACATCCGATACCGAGGTGCTCGCGGCCGCGGCCGGCCCGAATCCGGAGATCACGATCGTCGTGACGGACGAGGTGTATCGGTGCTCCGTCGTTGGGCACAAGTAGGCGTACCACTGACCCGACCTCGCTGCGGGCGAACGCTGCCACAGGTTCTCCGGAGCGATGACGACCTTCCTCGAGTACGGTACTCTGCGCGCGCCTCTCGAGACTGACCGAGAGGCGCGCGCACTCAATATCAGAGCGGAATAATCCCCGACCGCGCGCCAAGTGTCACGGCTTCAGTGCGACTCGTCGCACCGAGCTTTACAAAAATCGCGGCCAGATGCGCCTTCACCGTATGCTCCGAGATCCCGAGCCGCACCGCGATGAGCTTGTTCCCCAGCCCCTCGGCGACCGCGTTGAGCACCTCGATCTCGCGCCGTGTGAGCGAGGGCCCCGGCGTCACAGGCGGATGCGTCACGGCTGGGAGTGCACGTGCCGGCACAGCATATTCGAGCGAGGCAAGCATCGCGTCGGCTGCGGCCGGGTCGAGTGTCACGAGCCCTGCGACCACGGCTTCGACCGCGGCTCGGATCTCCTCCGCCGTCACATCGTACGACAAGAGTCCGCGCACACCAGCGTGCAGTAGCTCCCGCGCCACCGCGCGGAGCACGTCGCCGCCTACGAGGATGAGCGGAACGCCAGCCGCCGCATCGCTCACGCGAGCGAGCCAGAGCGCGAAGGAATCGTCCTCCAGCATGGGCGGCTCGAGCACGATGACGTCGGGCGCGAGCGCGCGCACCAGTTCGGGCAGTGCGACTCCGGCGGTGGTACTCCCGATCACGCGCAGTGAGCCTCCGCGCTCGACGAGCGCCTCGAGCCCCGCGCGCGCCGGCTCGGAGTCGGCGGCGATTAGGACGCGGACCATGCCGGCTGGGGGCTCACGTCGCATACACGTTCCAGGAAGTGCATCACCGCGCG
>DATCXG010000435.1:0-8091 GCA_036565945.1 Gemmatimonadaceae bacterium | reverse complement strand
GGTTGCCGGGGGTAACGGCACCACGAGCGGCGCTGGACCGGGAAGCGGCGGGGGCACTGGCACAGGGACTGGTCAGGGTCGCGGATCGGCGACTGGACCCGGCACGGGCGGCGGCGCGGGGAGCATCTATCCCGCCACACCGGACTTTCTGGTGATGCCTGCGCTTCCGGTACCCGCCGGCGTGCGCGGGAAGACCATCCAGCTCGTCTTCAAGCTCGATGAGCGCGGCCGGATTCTCGAGCTGAAGTTCGATCCCACCGGTGATTCGGGTTACGACAAGGAGCTGCGCGCGCGGCTCATGGAGTATCGCTTCAGGCCGGCCCACAAGGCCGACGGGACTCCTGTTCCGTCGGTGTACGTGACCGAGCTGTCTCTCTAGCGTGCGAGCTCACCGCTGTCGTATCTTCATGAGCTATCTGGCCTATCTATCGGACGCGCGTTAGTTTGGCGCGGACAACCTCCGCAACCTTCCGCGCCCGTGCATCGCCGATCCCGGCGATCCCGCCAGCCGGACGCTGGATCCAATCCCCCCTGGAGCCTATGACTACTACGGTCGCCGACCGCGGCAGCAGCACAGAGCCGTCCACTGGCTTCGTCAAGGCGTTGACGCTCACCGACGCCACCATGCTCGTGGCCGGAACGATGATCGGCTCCGGCATCTTCATCGTCTCTGCCGATATCGGAAGGTTGGTGGGCTCCCCCTTCTGGATGCTGGCGGTGTGGGTGCTCACCGGGGTCATGACCCTCCTTGGCGCGCTGGCCTACGGGGAACTGGCGGCGATGTTCCCCCGAGCGGGGGGCCAGTACATCTTCCTGCGCGAATCGATGGGTCCACTCATGGCTTTCCTCTATGGGTGGACTCTTTTCGTGGTGATCCAGACGGGCACGATCGCGGCGGTGGCCGTAGCGTTCGCGAAGTTCCTCGGCGTGGTATGGCCGGCCAGCTCGCCCGGACTGTACGCGTGGTTCCCGCACTTCACCATCCAGACGGGGAGCGGACCGATCGAGCTGGGGCTTAGCCCGCAGCGAGTGGTGGCGCTCGCGGTGGTCTGGTCGCTCACCTGGGTGAATCTGCGCGGTGTCCGTGAGGGGAAGTTCGTGCAGACCACCTTCACGATCGCCAAGGCCGGCGCGCTGGCGCTGCTGGTGATCCTGGGGCTCACCTTCGGTCGCAACGCGACGGCGGTCACCGCTAATTTCAGCCCCGGGAACTTCGGCGGACCCACCGGCATAACGAGCGCCTTCGTCCTCGCTTTCGGTGCGGCCCTCGTGGGATCGCTCTTCTCCAGCGACTCCTGGAACAACGTCACCTTCGCGGCGGCCGAGGTACACGATCCCAAGCGCAATCTCCCGCTCTCGCTCGCGCTGGGCACCGGGCTCGTGACGATCCTCTACGTGCTCGCGAACATCGCCTACCTGAACCTGCTCCCGCTGCACGGCGTCGCCGACGGAGCTACGGTCCTCGCGCGCGGGATCTCCCACGCCACCGAGGATCGCGTGGGCACGGCGGCCGCGGAGGTGATCTTCGGGTCCAGCGGCCAGGCGGTGATGGCGATCGCGATTCTGGTGAGCACCTTCGGCTGCAACAACGGCCTCATACTCTCGGGCGCGCGCGTGTACTACGCCATGGCGCGGGATGGGCTCTTCTTCCGCAAGGCGGGCGTGTTGAACGAGCGCCGCGTACCGTCGGCCGGGCTCAAGATCCAGGCGGTGTGGGCCTCGCTGCTCTGCCTCACCGGTACGTACGGCCAGTTGCTCAACTACGTCATCTTCGCTTCGCTCACGTTCTATGTGTTCACGACACTCGGCCTCTTCATCCTCCGGAAGAAGATGCCCGACGCCGAGCGGCCGTATCGCGCCCTGGGGTATCCGGTGCTCCCCGGGCTCTACATAGTGCTGGCCGCCTCCGTGGCGGTGATATTGTTGATCGCGCCTCAGACGCGAGCGCAGGCCCTCGCCGGACTGGGCCTGGTGCTGGTGGGTGTTCCGGTGTTCTACCTCTGGCGCCGCAACGCGCCGATGCACGACTGATCGTCCGCAAGTCACTTCAGGAGGCTTTGAACGATGAATCGGTTGTACCCACTCTTCCCTCGCGCTCTTCGAGCGCTGCTGGTGATACCCATGGCGCTGGCTGCGCTACTCCCCGCGGCATCGCTCCGCGCGCAGGAGGCAGCCACCCACGCGGCTGGCGGCGAGGCGAATCTCCAGATCCCCGACCTCTCGCAGGTCACCTTCCACGGGATCCACGGCCACTCGCTCCTCCTCTTCGGCCTCCTGTTCTGCGCGGCCGGGATGATCTTCGGGCTGGTGATCTATGCTCAGCTGAAGGGGCTCGAGGTTCACAAGTCGATGCGTGAGATCTCGGAGCTGATCTACGAGACGTGCAAAACGTATCTCATCCAGCAGGGGAAGTTCCTCCTGATCCTCGAGATATTCATCGGGCTGGTGATCCTCCTCTATTTCGGCGCGCTGCTGCACTTCAGCGCCGCGAAGGTGATCACGATCCTTCTGTTCAGCCTGTTGGGCATCGCCGGGAGCTACGGCGTCGCCTGGTTCGGCATCCGGGTGAACACATTCGCCAACTCGCGCACGGCCTTCGCCGCGCTGCGCGGGAAGCCGTATCCGCTCTACGCCATCCCGCTCAAGGCGGGGATGAGCATCGGCATGCTCCTGATCAGCGTGGAGCTCGTGATGATGCTCGGGATCCTGCTCTTCATCCCGGGTGATTACGCGGGACCCTGCTTCATCGGCTTCGCGATCGGCGAGTCGCTCGGCGCTGCGGCGCTCCGCATCGCCGGCGGGATCTTCACCAAGATCGCGGACATCGGTTCCGATCTCATGAAGATCGTCTTCAACGTGAAGGAGGACGACGCGCGCAACCCGGGCGTCATCGCCGACTGCACGGGCGACAACGCGGGCGACTCGGTGGGGCCCAGCGCCGACGGCTTCGAGACCTACGGCGTGACGGGTGTGGCGCTCATCACGTTCATCGTGCTGGCCGTTCGCGAGCCAGCCGTGCAGGTACAGCTTCTCGTCTGGCTCTTCGTTATGCGCATCGTGATGATCATCGCGAGCGGTGCTTCCTACCTGATCAACGAGGCGTTCGCCCGGGCCCGGTACCGTGATGCCGCGCGGATGAACTTCGAGGCGCCACTCACCTCGCTGGTCTGGCTCACATCGATCGTCTCGATCGTGCTGACGTACGTCGTCACGTGGTTCCTGCTGCCAGATCTGGGCGACGGCACCATCTGGTGGAAGATCGCCACCGTGATGACCTGCGGTACGCTGGCGGGCGCGCTGATCCCGGAGCTCGTGAAAGTGTTCACCTCGGTCGACGCCAAGCATGTCAAGGAGGTCGTGACGTCGTCGCGCGAGGGTGGTGCTTCGCTCAACATCCTCTCCGGCCTCGTGGCGGGGAACTTCAGCGCCTTCTGGCTCGGCATCGTGATCATGGGGCTCATGGCGATCGGCGCCTGGGTGGTCGGCCTCGGCGCCCCCCAGGGGATGGCGTCGCTGATGCTCGCTCCCGCTGTCTTTGCTTTCGGTCTCGTCGCGTTCGGCTTCCTCGGGATGGGACCGGTGACCATCGCGGTCGACTCCTACGGGCCGGTGACGGACAATGCCCAGTCGGTCTTCGAGCTCTCGCTCATCGAGCAGGAGCCAGGCATCGAGAAGGAGCTGAAGCGTGACTACGGCTTCGACGTCGACTTCGAATCCGCCAAGCACTTCCTCGAGGAGAACGACGGGGCGGGGAACACCTTCAAGGCAACGGCCAAGCCCGTGTTGATCGGCACGGCCGTGGTGGGGGCCACCACCATGATCTTCTCGATCATCGTGGCGCTCACCTCCGGGCTCACGGAGAATCTGGACAAGCTCTCGATGCTGCACCCGCCCTTCCTGCTCGGCCTCGTGACTGGCGGAGCGGTGATCTACTGGTTCACCGGGGCATCGATGCAGGCAGTCACCACGGGGGCCTATCGTGCCGTGGAGTTCATCAAGGCCAACATAAGGCTCGAGGGTGTCACCAGGGCATCGGTGGAGGACAGCAAGAAGGTGGTGGAGATCTGCACCGTGTACGCGCAGAAGGGGATGTTCAACATCTTCCTCAGCGTGTTCTTCTTCGCTCTGGCGTTCGCTTTCGTCGAGCCGTACTTCTTCATCGGCTACCTCATCTCGATCGCGCTCTTCGGGCTGTACCAGGCGATCTTCATGGCGAATGCGGGCGGCGCGTGGGACAACGCCAAGAAGATCGTGGAGGTGGAGCTCAAGCAGAAGGGAACCGAGCTGCACGCGGCTACGGTGGTGGGCGACACCGTGGGAGACCCCTTCAAGGACACCTCATCGGTGGCGATGAACCCGATCATCAAGTTCACCACCCTGTTCGGCCTGCTCGCCGTGGAGCTGGCCGTATCGCTCACGGCCGAACGCGGCGCTGGGTTCAGCCGTTCGCTGGCCGCGCTCTTCTTCGCGGTGGCGGTGTATTTCGTCTGGCGCTCGTTCTATGGGATGCGGATCGAGCGGCAGGAAGCGGACTACGTGGCGACCACCGTCCCTGCGGGGGCGCTGGACCGCTGACGAACCGGAGATTCTTTCAAGGATGACGTTTCACGACCAACGAATACCCGGAGGGGGAGGTAGGTGACCAACTCACTCTTCCGCCGGAAATCCGTGGCCGAATGCGAGGCCGACGCCGAGTCGCGCGGTGGGCTAAAGCGCTCGCTGGGAAAGTGGCACCTCACCGCGCTTGGCGTGGGTGCCACAATCGGCGCCGGTATCTTTGCGACCACCGGAACCGCCATCGTCGGTGACCCCCTGCGCCCCGGAGCGGGACCGGCGATCATCTTCTCCTTCCTGCTCACGGCCATCGCCTGCGGCTTCGCGGCGCTCTGCTACGCGGAGTTCGCGGCGATGGTGCCCATCTCCGGCTCGGCGTACACGTACGCGTATGCCTCGATCGGCGAGTTCGTGGCGTGGATCATAGGCTGGGATCTGATCATCGAGTACGCCGTCGGCAACATCGGCGTCGCGATCGGCTGGTCGGGTCACTTTCGCGAACTGATACGGCACTTCGGTCTGGATCTCCCCGCGTGGCTGGCCACCGACTACAGGTCGGCACACGACGCCTTCCGGGCCGTGGCTGGCGGCTCGACGGATCCACTGATGCACTACCTCTCGTCCGCCTGGACCGGGGCGCCGCACGCTCTCGGCTTCCCGATGATCATCAACCTGCCGGCCGTCGCGGTAGTCGCGGTGATCACCGTTGTGCTCGTGATAGGGATCAAGGAATCGGCGAACACGAACAATGCGATGGTGCTGCTCAAGATCGGCATCATACTGTTCTTCCTCGCCGTGGGGGCGTTCCTCATCAAGCCGTCCAACTGGACGGACCCATCGCAGGGTGGCTTCGCGCCCAACGGCTTCGCTGGGATCAGCGCGGCCGCAGCTATCATCTTCTTCAGCTACATCGGATTCGACGCGGTTTCCACCGCCGCCGAGGAGGCGAAGAATCCCGGCAAGGACATGCCCTTCGGCATCGTCATGAGTCTTCTCATCTGTACCGTCCTGTACGTCGCACTTTCGATAGTGATGACCGGGATGGCGCCGTGGAAGACTCTTGGCACCGCGGAGCCGCTGATCACCGCACTCGCGCACGCCGAGGGGCCGCCGGCGCTGCTGAATTTCTCTCGTTTCATCATCGCGCTCGGTGCGGTGATCGCCATGGGCAGCGTCCTGCTCGTGTTCCAACTCGGCCAGCCGCGCATCTTCTTCTCGATGTCGCGCGACGGCCTGCTGCCGCCCGTTCTGGCCAAGGTGCACCCGCGCTTCCGGACGCCATACGTGGGGACGATTCTCACCGGCGTCTTCGTCGCCATGTTCGCGGCGTTCGCGAACATCGCGGAGGTGGTGGACCTCACCAACATCGGCACCCTCTTCGCTTTCGTCCTGGTCTCGGCGGGAGTGATCTTCCTGCGGCGTATCGAGCCGGATCGCCCGCGCCCCTTCAGAGTGCCGGGTGTTCCGTACACTCCGCTGATATCCATCGCGGCGTGCGGCTATCTGATGTTCCAGCTCCCGGGCGTGACGTGGATCCGGTTCGCCATCTGGCTCATCATCGGACTGGTGTTCTACATGTTCTACGGATATCGGCACTCGGTGCTCAGGATTCGTGATGACGCGGCGGCCGACAACGACAGAAAAGTAGCGGAGGAAGTGTGAGCGAACCCATCGCCAACCAGAAGGGGATGCCGCTTCATACGAAGATCATTCTCGGCCTCGTCATCGGAGCCGCGCTCGGTGTGGTCGCCAACATCCAGCTCGGCCCCACCCATCCGGTGGTGGAGAACGTAGAGAAGTATCTGGCCAACCCCGTCGGGCAGATCTTCCTGAATATGCTCTTCATGATCGTCATCCCCCTCGTGTTCGCGTCGATCGCACTCGGGGTGGCTGGCCTGGGCGACCTGCGCCAGGTAGGGCGCGTGGGAAGCAAGACCATTGGCTACTTCCTGGTCACGACCGCGCTCTCCGCCACGGTCGGGCTGATTCTCGTGCGCCTCGTCAAACCTGGAGCGGGGCTGCCAGAAGGGATACGCACCGAGCTCCTCGCGGCATACTCCACCGATGCCGCATCGAAGATGCAGGTTGCCGCTACGAGCAACTTCGGGGTGCAGACGCTGATCGACATCGTCACGCGCAACCCGGTGAAATCGGCCGTCGATCTCGACCTGCTCGGGATAATATTCTTCGGGCTGATGGTCGGCGCGGCCCTCACGATGATCCACAAGGAGAAGGCAGCGCCGATGATCGCGTGGCTGGAGGCGCTGAACGAGATAGTCATCAAGATCGTCGAGATGGCCATGAAGCTCGCGCCCTACGGAGTGGCGGGCCTCATCTTCGGCGTGACATCGCGCTTCGGCTTCGCGCTCCTCAAGCCGCTGGGCAGCTACATATTCGTGGTGATCCTGGGGCTCCTGATCCACGTAGTCGTCACGATCTCGCTCATTATTCGATTTGGGGTGGGAATGTCTCCCCTCAAGTTCTTCAGCCGCATCCGCGCCTCGATCGCTACCGCGTTCTCGACCAGCTCGAGCAGCGCGACGCTCCCCACCAACCTCGCGGTCTCCGAGCAGAATCTCGGCGTTCCGTCCCACATAGCCGGCTTCGTGCTACCGCTCGGATCCACGATGTGCATGAACGGCACGTCGCTCTTCGAGGGAGTCACGGTGCTCTTCCTCAGCCAGGTGTTCGGCCTGCACCTGTCGCTGGGGAGTATGATCGTCGTGATGGTTATGGTCGTGATCACCGCGGTCGGCGCCGCCGGCGTCCCGGGCGGGTCGATCCCACTGCTGATCGGCGTGCTCGTGATGTTCGGGATCCCAGCCGAGGGGATAGCTATCATCCTCGGTGTCGACCGCATTCTGGACATGTCGCGCACGACGGTCAACGTCATAGGCGACATGAGCGCGACGGCGTGGATAGCCAGGACCGAAGGCGTCTGGAGTGCTGCGCAGGTTCCCGCGGTCGAGGGCCTCGACGCGAGCACCGCGCGGCTCGACGAGACACCCGCCTGAAGCTCTCGCTGAGATCGCGAAGTAGCCGCACAGCAAAACGGCCGCGTTCATTCGAACGCGGCCGTTTTGCTCCTGCTTAGCTCGTGCATTATGTGCGGTCGGCCCGCGGACCGACCGCGCACGATGCAAGAGCTGACCACCCTGGCGAGCGAAGCTATCCGTTCGCGTGCTCGTGCTCCGGCTCGCCCGTTCCGGCCTCCTCCCCGGGCTCCGGGGGCGCGCCCTCGGAGCCGCTCTCCGTGGGATCGCTCGGGCGAGGCGCATCGTCCTGAGGAGACACGTTGCTGACCTCCTCCGGCCCGCCCGCCAGCGCCAGCGCCGCGCGCATGGCGCCGCGCTCGGGGCACACTTCACCGCTGCTGATCTGCGCTCCCGGAGTGGATGACTTGAGGCGGTGCTCCAGGCGCTTGCGGAGGGATGAGCCGCTGCGGAGGAGGCCGCCGGCGAAGGCGACCGGGCATGCGGCGCGCTCGTCGGCGAAGAGTTGGCGTGCGAGCGTGCGCACGTGGAGCGCCAGCTCCTC
>DATCXG010000426.1:0-7357 GCA_036565945.1 Gemmatimonadaceae bacterium | reverse complement strand
CGCTCCCCGCCAATCCAGCCGACAGCGTGGTATTGCCGCTCAGGAAGTACTCCACACCGGACGACATCTTCCCCGCGTATCTGCCCGATGAGATGCGTCTGATCCAGGCCGAGGCTTACGCACGCACGAACCGTTATCCGGATGCGGCCACACTGGTGAATGCGGTTCGTACCCAGACCAGCTCCTCGGTCGACGAGCCGCTGGCTGGGCTGCCAGCGCTCGCCGCTGGTGATCTCGATAGCGAGGCCGAACTGCTCGCCGAGATCGCACGCCAGCGCAGGTACGAGCTCTTCGAGCAGGGGCTGCGGTGGGAAGACACGAGGCGCTTTGGCCCGGCTCTCACCACCACGCCTACGGTGGAGTTCCTCCCCGTTCCGCTACAGGAGTGCCTGGCGAACACTTCGCATCCGTGCGGATGACGAGGTAAGGGCTGCTGCATATAGGCCAAGCAACGGCTTGAACCACGGAGACACGGAGAACTGCGAAAAGCTTGGGAACTGCTTTTCGCAGTTCTCCGTGTCTCCGTGGTTCAAGCCGTTGCTTTACCTGCTGGCTGATCCCTCCTTCTGAGCCCTGAACCGCGTTTTATTTGACTGCGCTCCAGATCTCCGGATCTTCTGGTCCAAGGACCCAGGCCGAGAATCCCCGGAGCTTCTTCTCCTTCATGAGCGCCAGCTTGGCGCGGAAGCTTCGGGCGTTCTCCAGGAAGAGCCACTCGTAGACGCCGCCGTTCTCGTAGTAGGCGAAGGGCACGCCCTGCTTCTCGTCCCACTGGATCTGGGCGCCGTGCCGCTTCGCCAGACCCTCACCCCACGCCCAACTCACATTTGCGGACCAGGACCGGGCGCGCTCCGGGATGCTGGGATCGTCGCGTGTGAACCAGTGCTCGCTCCATGTCGGGATGCCTAGCGAGAGCTTGTTCGCCGGCACGTATTTCAGCGAGTAGTCCACCACGGCGCGCATCCAAGGCAGTCCGGCTATGGGGCCCGGCGGTGTGCGCCTGGTCTGCTGGGCGTAGGTCATGAGCGAGATGAAGTCGCCCACCTTGCCGATCGCCGCCAGGTCGTACCCGGCGCGCCAGTCTTCGTGAAGGAATCTGTGGTATCCGGTGGGGCCGGCGAACTCTTCCGGCCTGTGCACCACCGCGATGCTTATCGTGCAACCTTCGGTGTGCAGCGCGTTGGCGGCCTCGGTGTACCACGTGGTGAAGAGTTCGCGGTCCTGCATGTTCACGTTCTCGATGTCGAACTGGATTCCCCAGTAGCCCTCGTCCTTGCACAGCGTGGCGAGCGAGCGCGTGGCTCGCCCGCGCGCCGCCGTATCAGCGAGCAGTCGTCTGAGGGCAGGCTGGTTGAATCCCTCGTTCACCACGAGAGGCATCACCTTCACCTTGTGCTCGGCCGCCAGATCCTTCACCCTGGGATCGAGCCCTCCCCATACGGTACCGAGGCTGTCTACCGTGTAGACCTGTGGGCCGAGCACATCTATCTGGTCGATGTGCTTCACCAGACTCTCGTAACTCTGTTCCTGGTCCATGTAGTAGAAGAGACGCTCCGGTGCCTGGGCGGCTGAGGCGCTGGGAGTGGCGATCGGGCCGGCGATTGCCGCCAGCAGGAGGATTGCGAGCGAGGTTGATCGAGATGGCATGACGTGAGGCATCTGAGAGGTGAGTGTCCGAGACGGGTGGCTCGTCGATGAGCGCTGTCTCGGTGGAGGCCGGCGAACGACGTTCAGGCGACTGTACATAGTATGCGAATGGGCCGGGCGGCTCCACGGAGGAACTCGCCCGGCCCATTCACATCGTGCGCGCTCGTGCGCGGCGCGTCAACCGCCGGCGGAGCTGCGATGCTTGTCCTTTGCCGTCGAACGGCGCTGGGTCTTCTTCTTCGCGGTCTTGGCGACCTCGATGGGCACAATGCCCGGCGCCATGCCGTCTGCGTCATTTCCGCTCGTCGCAGCCACCTTGGGCTGCTTGTAGACGTAGCGCTTCCCCAGGTAGTTATGGAACACTACCTCCTCGTCGGTGATCGATTCCACGTACTCGGGAAGGAGCGGCACTTTGCCACCTCCGCCTGGGGAGTCGATCACGAATTGCGGGACGGCGAGTCCTGAAGTCCAGCCGCGCAACGCCTGCATGATCTCCAACCCCTTCTGAACCGTGGTGCGGAAGTGCTCACCGCCGGCCACCTGGTCGCACATGTAGATGTAGTAGGGTCGGACTCTGGCCTTGAGGAGCTTCTGCATCAGCTCGAGCATGACCTTCGGGTCGTCGTTCACACCCTTGAGCAGCACGGTCTGAGATCCGAGCGGAACACCGGCGTCGGCCAGACGGCCGAGCGCGGCCACGCTGGCCGGTGTCAGCTCGCTCGGGTGATTGAAGTGCGTGTTCATGTATACGGGGTGGTACTTCTTGATCATCTCGCAGAGCTCGGGGGTTATTCGCTCGGGGAGATGGGAGGTGACCCGGCTGCCCAGGCGGATGATCTCCACGTGCGGGATCGCGCGCAGGCGCTGGAGGATGTACTCCAACCGGCGGTCGGAGAGCAGCAACGGGTCGCCGCCCGACATGATCACGTCGCGGACCTCGGGGTGGCTCGCGATGTACTCGAACGCCGAGTCGTACTGGTTGAGCGGGATCTTCTCGGGATCGCCCACCTTGCGCCTGCGGGTGCAGAAACGGCAGTACATCGCGCACACGGGACTCACGAGAAAGAGCACGCGGTCGGGATAGCGGTGCGTGATGTTCGGTACCGGCGAATCGGCATCCTCTTCGAGTGAGTCGATGATGCCGTCGTGGATATCGAGCTCCTGCACCGTGGGCACGTACTGATTCCACATGGGGTCGCCCACTTCCTTGATCTGGTCGAGGGCGGCCGGCGTCAGGCGCATCTGGAAGTTGTCGAACGCCGGCTTGAGCGCCTCCACGTCTATCACGTCATGGCCAAACTTATCAGCCAGCTTCTCCAGTGTCGCGATGCTGTCTTCCTTCAGTATTCGCTGCCATTCACTCATGATGACTGCGCTCCCCGCCGTCAGGCGAGTCTTGGAGCCGTTTAGTGAAGATGACCCGATCGTCACCCGGCGCGTAGAATTCGCGCACGCGTGCTGACTCGGCGTAGCCGCGCTTGCCGTAGAAGCCGCGCGTGTTGCCGTAGTCGGATCGGGACGAAGTCTCTACTACCAACATGCGGGCGTGCCGCCGTTGAAGCCTTCGTTCTACCTCGGTGAGGAGTGCGGTTCCAATGCCTGCCCCGTGAGCGGAGGGGTGCACCGCGATCCAGTAGAGATCGTATGTGCGAGACGCGCCCGGCGTGGGGCCGTAGCAGGCGTAGCCGACCAGGTCATCTTCCGGGGTGAAGGCGCCGAGGAAGACGTAGTCCGGTTCTTGTGAGTACTCGCTGGCAGCCGGCCGGCGAGGAACTGCTGTGGGTGACAGGTGTCCGGCGGGAGGCCTCTGAGCGTCGTCCGCGAACACGTCGTCGAATAACTCCATGCCCACCAGCACTTCTTCTTCAGAGAAGGCTCTGGTGTCGCGGAGAATCTCGGCGACGCGCTCGCGGTGGCCGCGTGCCAGGCCACCCAGTCGTAGGGGAACGTCCACGGTCTAGCGACCGGTTGAGAACATGTCGAGCGCGGTGGCCTCGGCGATGGATGCAGCACCCGAGAGTCGCTGTGCCAGGGTCCAATCACGCTCGGCAGCCAGTGCGTGATGCTCGAGAGCCAGCTCGCACACGGTCCGAACGAGAGCCCCGTAATCCATGCCTGCCGCCAGCGCCATGCGGGCGAGCCCGGCGTCGGGAGCCATGTCGGGATTGGCGTTCACCTCGAGAATCCACGGCCGGCCGGCGCGGTCGATGCGCATGTCCACCCGCCCGTAACCGTGTCCACCGAGCAGCCGCCAAGCGGCCATGGCCATCGACTTCACCTCGGCTGCCAGCTTGGGCGGGAGATCCGCGGGGCAGTGCGGACTGGTGCCCACGTCCTCATCGCTCCCGCCCTCCCATTTTGCGCGGTACGACACGATGCGCCACTTCCCTCTGGGCATCTTGTCGAAGTGGATCTCCGAGATCGGGAGGACCGCCTCGCCCAGGATTCCAACGTTCACCTCGCGGCCATCGATGTAGCGCTGGACGAGTACCTCAGGCCACCGTTTGTGCATTGCCTCCACTCGCGCCGCGAGGGCGCGCGCGGTACGCACCACGGAGCTCTGCTCGATGCCTATGGATGCGTCCTCGGCGGCCGGCTTGCATATGGCGGGGAATCCAACCGTAGGCAGCGGAGCGCCGTCGTGCGCCAGGGCGAAGCGCGGGACAGGGAGTCCGGCGCGATCGAGCATGGAATTGACGGCGTGCTTGCGGAGCGAGAGCGCCGTGGACCACGACGAGCCGCCGGTGAACGGCACGCCGAGCAGCTCGAGAATGGAGATGGCCGCTGGCTCGAGCGCGGCAATGCCATCTATTCCCTCGCACAGATTGAAGATCAGGTCGAACTTGCCGCGCCGCACGCGCTCGACCCAGCGGGCGTCGGTGTGCGCGCTCACGCGCACCACCTCGTTCCCCTCGGCGATCAGCACGCCCTCTATCGCTTCGATGGTATCGAGGATGAGGAGGTCGGGGCTCGCGCCCAGGGTCGATGCGCCGTCGAAGAGCAGGGCAATCTTCATGAGCCCCCCACCGCCGCGCGCCGACGAATGCCGCGCACGCCGCGCGTTAGCGTTTTCGACAGGGCCACTCCCTGCCGCTCGCCGGCGTGCAGCAGGCACGCCTGAATGAGATCGTCGTAGCTCATCCCGGCGGCGCGCGCCGCTTTGGGGAGACACGAATTATCCGCAGGGTCCGGGATGATGCCGGGGAGGGGATTCACCTCCACCACGTTGGGCACGCCCGCCGCATCGAGACGCACATCCACGCGCGACCAGTCGCGGCAGCCGAGCACGCGGTAGGCAGCGAGCACGGTCTGTTCGATGCCACGTCTGAGCGAGTCGTCGACTGAAGCGGGACACTCGAAGATCTCCAGTGGATTCTCCGGGCGGTCCCAGAGCCACTTCGCCTCGAAGCCGTAGAGCGGCAGTGCCCCCGCGGGCAGCGCATCGTAGCGCATCCCCACGATGGGGAGCACCCGAGCCATCTCACCGTTACCCAGTACCGCGCAGGTGAACTCGGCGCCGGGGAGGAATTCCTCCACCAACACGGGCTGGTGATATCTCTCGAGCAGGAAGGCCACCTGACTCTCGAGCTCCTCGGCCGTGCGGCAGTAGCAGCGCTCGGTAATTCCCTTGGACGAGCCTTCGTGAACTGGCTTGGCGAAGAGCGGAAATCTCAGGGCTCGGGGTTCGAGGCCGAGGCTTCCAGACTCGGGAGTCGCCCGGGGAAAGGTGCCGGGAATTACCTGGGAGGAGAGAGCATCGCGCCACTGTCCATTCCGTGTCCAGCTTTCCAGGTCCCGCACCACAGTGAAGGGGGCTGTCGGGACGCCGTGGTAGGCCAGGCACTCCTTGGTGCGGGCCTTGTCGAGGCAGAGGGAGAGCGTGAACGGGTCGGAGCCGGAGTAGGGGACTCCGAAGAACTCGCAGATGGCAGGGACGTGAGACTCGCGATTCGCGCCTCGCAGGCCCTCGGCAATGTTGAACACGATGTCGGGCCTTGCCGCGCGCAGCCGCTCGGGGAACTCGGCGTTCGCCTCGAGCCGGATCACTTCACCGAGTGCCGAGAGAGCGTGCTCCACGGCGGCAATCGTCTCGGGGCTGTCCCACTCGGCGAACTCGTCGTCGGTCTCTGTGCTCGGAGGCTCTTCGTCGGGCCCGGTACTCGGAGGCTCGTCGTCCGACCGGGATTCATCCTCCTCGAGTCGGAGCGCGGCCTGGTCAGGCTTCTGGTTGTACACGAACCCTATGCGCGTCATTAGCCCTCACTGGTGGCTTGCAGACGACTTCCGTTTCGTCAACATCACCGCGAACACCACCTCTCTTCGGCTCTACTTCGTGGCGAGCCGGCGAGTCATCGTGCCCGCGCAAACCACAAGCAAGCACGATGCCATGTCGAAGGCCGGCGCATAATAAGTATGGTGCGAGCGTCGCGCAATGGAACTACGGGGTTCAGGATTCAGGGTGCAGGGTTCAGGAACTACCTCGGGATCGAGAACTCTGCTCCGAGGCGGCTCCTACCCCCTGTCAGTTCCCTCACCTCCTGAACCCTGAACCCTGCCCCCCGTAGCTCACACCTTATGGTACTGCACGCGCGCGGCGTCGCGGCGGTCGGGGGCGGGGTAGATGTCGAAGTCGGAGAAGAATCCCGGCGCCTCCGCCTGGAGGAGGCGGAGGGTGGCGACTGAGAGGCGCCGGATCTCCAGCTCGGCGCCCTCGCTCGTGCGAAGCTCCAGCATGGTGCGCCAGGCGCGGGCGTTGCCGGTCACCACGATCTTGGTCTCGGTGGAGTTGGGCAGTACGCCCCGCGCCGCCTCGCGCGCCATCTTGCGGCGGTGGACCCGGTCGGGGACCCAGGAGTAGCTATCCATGAGCTGCGCCACGAGCGCCACGTAGGCGCTCTGCGCGCCCTCGATCTGGTTGCGCCAGGAAGCCTCGAGAGCTTCGTCGCCGATAATCGCGGGCGGAACGACAAAGTTCGCCTCCGACTCGTCCACGTACCGCTGGGAGAGCTGAGAGAAGGAGAATCCGGCCCGGTGCCGCACAAGCTCGTGGGTGAGCGATCTGCTCACGCCCTCGAAGAGGAGCGAATAGTTGGCGTGCTCCAGAACGCTGCCATGACCCTGGCGTTTGATGTTCTCCAGATACTCGCGCGTGGTCCGGCTGGCGGGGTTCTTCTGGCTCATGTAGCAGAGCCGGCCCGCGAATTCGGCGAGCTGCTCGCCATCGGTCGAATCGCCAATCCAGTTCACGCTCAGATGCGACGGCTGCTGGAACGACGGGCGCGCGAGGAGGGAGATCGTCGGCTCGTAGATGAACACTGGACCTGGGGAGCGGGGAAGCGTCTGGCTCGTACCAGTACGGTAGAGCGGGAGGTCTTGCGATGACAACGTAACAACCAGACGTGAATCTCGGGAGACTGGGCTACGGGTGCGCCATCCCTGGCTCCTTCAGCAGCTCCAACCTCAGTTCATCGTACGCGCGCTCACGCTCGACGCGGTCGAGAGCGGCGCCGGCTGCTGCGGGGAGGGGAGCGAGCGCCGGGTCGTACTTGATGTCACCGAGTGCGAGCTGGCCGGGAAGCGCAACTTTGACTCCAGGATTGAGGATCCCGGCCGGATCGAAGGCAACCTTCACCATGGCGAACAGCCGCAAAGTCTCCGCGGGCCAGACACGCTCGAGCAGCGGCGTGCGGAGGCGGCCGTCGCCGTGCTC
>DATCXG010000419.1:0-5164 GCA_036565945.1 Gemmatimonadaceae bacterium | reverse complement strand
GCCAGCCGTAGCAGTTCTCCTCGATGAACAGGTAGCGCCCGCGCTTGGCCTGCGTGGAATCGCCGGTGAATGGACGAAGGGCAACGTTCTCCACGTTTGCGGCTTCATCGCCACCGGCAGTAGCCCGATTGTCCCTTACCTTGCAGCCGCCGATCGCCAGCGCAACCAGCGCCGCACTCCCCACTCCTCGTGTCATCCCGTGTGCAAGTCGCATCGCTGTTCTCCGTTGACGATGTGCCCTCGTACCATGCTCGGAGCTCACTCGTGCGCCTCGCCGGCTCGCGGGCCGCTGCCGAGCGGGACCCGCGGTACGCCGTAGCGTTCGAGGAGCTCATTGATGGCCGGCCGCTCGCGGTCGATGAGAGAGTCGAGCATGGCGGCGCGTGTCGTGTCTCCGGGGCGCACTCCCATGGCAATCTCGAAGGTGAATGGCATACCCGATGACGTATCCACGCTCGACGTGACAGGTGCTACGGCCAGCTTCACCGACTCTCTCGGCGCGAAGTAGCCGGCAAACGGGCCGTATACGATCGCCACGTCTATGTCGCCACGCGCCACGGCATCGATGATGTGCGATGGCGGGTTGGGCTTGGAATAGTCGTCGACCAGTCGGTAACCTTTCACGTTGCGTATGATTCCACGGACCGCCAGCGCCTGCGCGGGCGGCGTGTTCTCGTAGTCGTCTCCGATCACGTGGATGCCTACCTTTATGCGCTTCAGGGCTGGATCATCGAATGATGTGACCCGCGGACCGTTGGCTGCCCGATACACGAAGACGTACGTGGTGCGGTAATAGGGCTTGGTGGTCAGCACTGGATCGTAGTGTGCCGGCACGCCCATGATCACGTCGCATGCTCCCGTCTTCAGTGTCTTGCGCGCGAAACCTCGTTGTTGCGCGAGCCATTCGTAGCTCACGGTGGCGCCCAGGTCGCGCGCGAAGAGTTCGGCGATCTCGTTCTCGAATCCCTCGCCACGCTGGTTGCTGAATGGGAGGTTGTTGGGGTCGGAGCAGACGCGAAAGTCTCGCGGCGTTCGCCCGAAGGTCGGGGCAGCGGCGATGACTGCCACCGCCACCACCGCACCGAGAGCGACACGGCGCCGCGGGATTCGGACGTGCCAGCTGGTTCGCTGTCCCCGCCGTGTTAGCGCGCGCCGCCGAGCCACGATACCCCGGCCCCGATCCCTTCCCGGCATCACGAGCCCGGCAGTGCGAACACGTGCAGTGCGCCGCCCGGCTTCGTGTCCTTGGGCAGATCGGACATCGCGCCCACCGCGCCCAACGCAGCCCATGGATCATCGGTGGAGAGATTGCCTGGCACGATCCCGCCCAGCCAGCCGCCGACGCCCGAGTACACGGCCACGTACTGTTTGCCGTCCGGACCCAGGTATGTCATGGGATTCCCGATGATGCCCGAGTCGAAATGGGTCTTCCACAACTCCTGCCCTGTCTCCTCGTCGACAGCCTTGAAGTCGCCGTCCATGGTTCCGTAGAAGACTACGTTGCCAGCGGTGACCAGCGTGCCGCTCCACAGGGGGTACTTCTCGGTGATGCCCCACACCTTCTTGCCGGTGGCGGGATCCCATGCCAGGAATTCGCCGCGCTGATCATTGCCGCCGGGGCCAGCGTACATCCGCACCGCTGCGCCCACGTAGGCCGCGCCGGCGATGTACTTGGTCTCGATCCCGCCGTAACTCATGCACAGATTGGTGGATGGCGTGAAGAGTAGATGCGTGCGAGGATCATACGCTGCCGGCTGCTGGTCGCGAGCACCGCTCGCCGAGGGACAGATGTCCTTCGTGAGCCGGCCCTGGTGTGTCTCCTTCTCCTTCACCTGTATGGGGCGCCCCGTTTTCAGGTCAATGCCGGTGGCCCAGTTGGTGGGTTTGTATTTCTCAGCCACGAGCACCTGTCCATTCGTGCGATCGATGGTGTAGATGAAGCCATTGCGATCGGTGTGGATGATCACCTTGCGCGTGCTATCGCCGATGGGGATGTCGGCCACGATGCTCTCGTTCACGCCGTCGTAGTCGTACATGTCGTGCGGCCCCATCTGGTAGGCCCACCTGGCCTGTCCAGTCTCCGGGTTGCGCGCGAAGATGGTGGTCGACCAGAGGTTGTCGCCGGGTCGCATGTCGGGGTTCCATACCCCGGGGTTGGACGTTCCGTAGAAGATGAGGTTGGTCTCCGGGTCGTAAGTGATCCACCCCCACGCGGTGCTCCCGCCCAGCTTCCACTGCTCGCCTGGCCAGCTCTTCATCCCCATATCGGTCCCCTGCATCGCCGAGTAGTAGGGCTTGAAGCCGCTGCCGATGAGCACGTCCTTGTCGGGTCCCGTGCCGTACGCGCGCCATGCCAGTTTCCCACTTTTGAGGTCGAGGGCGGCCAGCCATCCACGCACTCCGAGCTCGCCGCCGCTGTTCCCCACTATCACCCTGTTCTTCACCACCAGCGGCGCCATGGTCATTGTGGAGCCCGTGTTCGCATCATCGAGCTTGGTGCGCCATACCTCCTTGCCGGTCCTGGCATCCACCGCCACGGTGTGGTTGTCGAGCACGTTGTAGATGATCTTTCCATCGGCGAACGACGCGCCCCTGTTCACCTGATCGCAGCAAGCTTTACCGAACGACGTCGGATCTATGGGCGGGCTATACTCCCATTTCACGGCCGGTCCGGGCTTGGTGAGGTCGAAGGCGATGAGCTTGTTGGGGTAGGGCGTCACCATGTACATGGTGTTGTTCACAACGAGCGGAGCGCCCTCGTGGCCGTCCTTGATCCCGCTCACGTAGCTCCAGACTTCCTTCAGATTACCGACGTTCTCCGTGGTGATCTGAGCGAGCGTACTGAATCGCGTTCCCTCGAGGGTGTGAGCGGGAGTCAGCCAGTTTCCCTTGTTGCCACCGGGAGGGAACGTGCCGCTCTTCACGGCGCCGTCCGATGCGCGAGCGCTTGCACCAGCGGCCTGACCCCGCGGAGCCTGGGCGACGGCCATGTGCGCGAACGATGCCGAGGCGAGTGCCACTGCGACGAAGGCAGAGCGCAGTGCAAGCACGGAGCGTACGGCCAGGGCAGGGCGCAGGTTGGGCGCGTACGTGGGAATCCGGATGGCCGCGGGAGTGTCCGTCGACTCGCTTGCTCGCGAGTCGCTGACGCCCCTACTACGGTAACCCCTGAAACTGTCCAGGACGCGGCAACGCATTACGCACCTCCTGCGGGCACGAGGGGCAGATGGTTCCGCCAGCGCGCCTTGCGAGGCAGAGCCAAGTTGATCCTGGCCCTGCCTCGCGACAGCATTGGGGCGTGGGCCGTACGTCGATGTTGACGGGGTTCGGCGTGGGACCCGTTTGCAATGAATGCACCGGAACGGTATGGCGCCGTACGATTCTCCCGGCCTGTCGGTACTCCCGCCCTTCCATCGTCTCCTCGTCGCGAGCTACCTTTCACACCATGGACGAGATGCCAGTGCTCGATCGCGTGGTACAAGCAAGGCAGAAGGAGGAGCGCCTTGCCGAGTGGCTTCGCGCACAGCCCTCGGTGCTACTCGGCTTCAGCGGAGGGGTCGACTCAGCCTACCTGGGCTGTGTGGCAGTGGACGTGCTCGGGCCTGAGCGCACGCTGGCGGTGATCGGCCGGAGCGCATCCTACCCCGCCGAGCAGTGGGCCATGGCGCGCTCGGTGGCCGAGCGAGTGGGCCTCCCGATTCTCGAGGTGGACACCCACGAGATGGACGATCCGCGCTACGCCGCGAACCCCACGAACAGATGCTACTTCTGCAAGACGGAGCTCTGGACGGTGCTCGAGCTGGTCGCGCGCGAGCGTGGGATACCCATCATCATGGACGGGAGCAACGCGGACGATCGCACCGATTGGCGACCCGGCACGCAGGCGGCGAGCGAGCACCGGATCCACTCGCCGCTGGCGGAGATGGGCATCACCAAGACGGAGATACGCCTCCTGTCGCGTGAGCGCGGGCTTCCCACCTGGTCGAAACCCTCCTCGCCATGTCTCTCGTCTCGCCTCCCGTATGGTACGCCGGTGACAGCTCCGCGGCTTCGAGAGGTGGAGCTCGCCGAGAGCGCGTTGCGCGACCTCGGAGTGATGGGGGACCTGAGAGTGAGGCATCACGGCGATCTGGCGCGTGTGGAGCTCTCGCCCGACGAGCTTGGCGTGTGGCTCGAGCCGGCGCGATCGAGCGCGGTCCTACGGGCGGTGCTCGCCGCTGGCTTCAAGCGCGTGGCGATCGATCTGCGCGGCTTCCGATCTGGTTCACTCAACATCCTGAGTGGAGTGAGTGCCGCTTGAACGCTGACGCGCTGAGGACGGGGCTCGTCGCGCTGGGCATCGACGGAGTCGTGGAGGCGAGAGGAGCGCTGGCGGTGCTCACCGTAGGTGGCGACTCGAGTGCGTTGCGGGATCCTGCGGTCCGCGCGGCAGCCGTGACGCTCGCGGCCGAGCACGGCTTCAAGAACCTGGCTCTCGAGGTGCTGGAAGAAAGCCGCGACCGTGCGTCTCTTCATCGCGATTAATCTGCCGTCCGCGGAGCGGAGAGCGATCGCCGTTGCCACCGCGGCCATGCGTAAGGCGGCCAGAGCGGTTTCCTGGGTGAACGAGGAGCGGCTCCACCTCACTCTCGAATTCCTGGGCGAACAGCCGGAGAGTGCGGTCGAGCCGCTCCGGATCGCACTCGCGGCCGTGACCAGGCGGCACGCTCCGATAGCGCTGGCGCTGAAGGGCCTGGGAGCGTTCCCGAACCTTCGCGCTCCGCGCATCGTATGGATGGGTGTGGTACCCGATCCGAAGCTGGAACTGCTACAGCATGATGTGGCGCTGGTATGCGCCACTTTAGGATACGAGCGCCAGGCTCGCGCCTTCCGCCCACACATCACTATCGGGCGCGCCAGATCACCGCTGGAGCAGCGCTCGGCACGTGCGCTGACGGCGGCGGCGCGCGCGGTCAACTACGCCGGCGCTCCGGAGGCGCGAACAGTGGATATCATGGCGAGTCAGCTCCTGCCCTCGGGACCGCGCTACAGCGTGCTCGCGGCGGTGCCGCTGGGAGAGGGCTGAGGCATGGGTTGCTTTCGACGTCTCGGTTGTCTGGCGCTCATCGTCCTCATCGCGGCTGCCGCGTGGGTGTTTCGTGCCGATTGGCTGCCGCTGGTGCAG
>DATCXG010000412.1:0-3715 GCA_036565945.1 Gemmatimonadaceae bacterium | reverse complement strand
CGAGGTGGAGAAGCGCGCCGTCCGTGATTCCGCGCTCGGCGCGGGCGCCAAGGAAGTGTTCATGGTCGCCGAGCCGATGGCGGCGGCCATAGGCGTTGGACTTCCGGTGGAGACTCCGACGGGGAACATGGTGATCGACATCGGTGGCGGCACTACCGAGATCGCGGTCATAGCGCTCTCCGGGATCGTCAGCGACACGTCCATCCGCACGGGCGGCGACGAGCTGGACACGGCCATCGTGCAGTTCATGCGCAAGAATTACAATCTCCTCATCGGCGAACCTACGGCCGAGCAGATCAAGATCACCATCGGCTCAGCGGCTCCGGTGGGCGATGAGAGAGAGATGGAAGTGAAGGGTCGCGATCTGGTCTCCGGAATTCCGAAGACGGTGCGTGTGCATTCCAGCGAGATCCGCGAGGCGATTCAGGAGCCGATCCAGCAGATCGTGGATGCGGTGCGTCGCGCGCTGGAGATCACGCCGCCAGAACTCGCCAGCGACATCGTGGATCGTGGCATCGTCATGACCGGCGGCGGTGCGCTCATCCGCGGGCTCGACCTCCTGATCAGCCAGGAAACGAACCTCCCCATCCATGTCGACGAGGATCCGCTCACCTGTGTGGTGCGCGGTACCGGCCGTATCCTGGACGACGAGGACAAGTACTGGTCGGTGCTTTCGTCCTGAGGGCGCGGTGACCAGTGTTACCCGCACCTACGGTCGCCGGGACACGGTACTACTCGCCGCCAGTGTTGTGCTCTCCCTGGTCGCGCTGTTTCTGCCTGAGCGTATGCGTGAGCCGCTCGCAACGTCGCTCCGGCGCAGCGTGCTCGCGCCGCTCGTATCGCTCCAGAGCGATGCCGAACTGAGTCGGCGCGCGTGGGTGACGCGCGAGGAGAGCGTGACCGCGCGCGACAGCGTGATACTTCGTTCGATGTCGTTGGATGCCGTGAGCGCCGAGAACACTCGACTGCGTGGCCTCCTCGGCCTGGGAGCGCGGCTTCGCTGGGGCTTTGTCCCCGCGGAGATTCTGCGTGGAAGGGGTATAGGAGAGCAGTACACCATGCCGCTCTCCGCCGGCTCGCGCGCCGGCGTGCGCGAGTTCAGCCCGGTAGTAGCGCCCGAGGGATTGGTGGGAATGGTGAAGACAGCAGACCCCACCATGAGCATCGCAATAATGTGGGCGCATCCCGATTTCCGGGTGAGCGCCATGGCAGCCGACGGCAGCGCATTCGGCATCGTCGCCGCGCATCTCGGTTCCGACCCTGAGCGATACCTCCTCGAGATGCGAGGGGTCCCCGTGCGAGGGACGGTCAAACCCGGAACGCTCATCCTGAGCTCCGGGCTGGGTGGCACGTTCCCGCGTGGCATCCCTATAGGAGTGGTCCTGGGGGAGGTGGCGACATCCGAGCTCTGGGCGCGCACCTACCTCCTGCGCCCCGCGGTGCTTCCATCCGCCCTCTCCACGGTCATGGTCCTCACTCGCGAGCGAGTCGACTCGGGCGTGGGTGGCGTGTGGCAGGCGGCAGGAAGCGCCGATTCCACGGGCGCCGACTCCACAAGCGCCGATTCAACAACAGCTGCGGCGCAATCATCGCCGCGCCCGCTTCCCGCGCAGCCATCCGCCAGTGAGGTGGATTCGGCGACGCGCGCGCCGGTCGCCGCGGGTGATTCAACGACCACGGGTACCGGCGGCACGGCGCCACAGCCATGAGACCAGCCCACTTCGCGCGAACGCTGGTTGCCTTCGTGTTGCTGGTGCTTCTACACTTCACGCTACGCCCGCTGCTGGGTTGGCGGGTAGGTCCCGACTTCCTCGTCATAGCGCTCCTTCTCATAGCCATCCGCGTCCGACCGGGCACCGCTGCCGTACTGGGACTGGTGATGGGCATCGTGGCGGACTCCATGGAGCTGCACGCCTTCGGAGCCGGTGCACTTGCGATGAGCACCGTGGGATTTGCGGCCTCGTGGTTGAAGGCGGTTTTCTTCGCGGATGACATGTTGCTCAACGCGACATTCTTCTTCGTGGGGAAGTGGGCGTTCGATGCCATTTTCCTGCTGGCCGAGCACCGACTTGGCACGGGTGAGCTTCTGACCGAGTTGCTGGTATGGTCGCCCATCACGGCGGTCGTCACCGCACTTTGGGGACTTCTCACCCTGCTCATCCTACGTCCCATCCTGAGGGCATCGCGAACGTGAGCTTCCATCCCAACGACCTTGCTCGCCGAGCGCGCGTGGCGTCGTGGGCACTGGCAGCGTTGTTCGCATTACTGCTGAGCGCGTTCTTCCGTACGCAGATCGTGGAGCATTCGCGCTACACGCTCCAGTCCGAGGAGAACCGTTTGCGAGAGGTTCCCCTGCCAGCGCCGCGGGGGATCATCTACGATCGCAATAACCGCGTGATCGCGGAGAACGTGCCGGGATACTCCGTCTCGCTTCTGAGTCCGGCCGCCGATTCGTTGCGCGCCTCCCTCCAGCGCCTCGCCGCGATAATTCCGCTGAACGCCGAACAGATCGACGTCACGGTGCGTCGCTACCAGAGAGCCCCCAACCGGCCGGCGGTGGTACTCTCCGATGCCTCGTTCGACGTGGTCTCGGTGCTCGAGGAGCACCGCATCGATTTCCCGGGCCTCGTCATCCAGTCGGCGCCGAAGCGCTATTACCCGGACGGTGCGACCGTAGCATCGTTCGCGGGGTACACGGGCGAGATCACGGAGACGGAGCTTGGCTCGGCGCGCTACCGCTCATACAAGGCGGGGCAGCAGGTGGGGAAGGGCGGGCTCGAGAAACAGTATGAAGATTCGCTTCGCGGCCGCGAGGGCGTGCGCTTTGTCGAAGTGGATGCGCGTGGTCGCGTAGTGCGCGAAGCCGGGGCGCGACGCGATCTGCCGCCGGAGCCCGGCCGGCCGCTCCACACCAACATCGATATCAACCTGCAGCGCTTCGCGGCGGGCATCTTTGGTGATTCTCTCCAGGGTGGGATGATCGCCATCGACCCCGAGAACGGTGGTGTTCTCGCGCTCTACAGCGCACCCAGCTACGACCCCAATCGCTTCATAGGCGGCATCTCGCGCGACCTCTGGAAGGAGCTCAACGACGATCCGCGCCACCCGCTCTACAACAAAGTCATCCAGGGCCGCTACCCGCCTGGTTCCACCTGGAAGCTCGCCACCGCGGCTATCGCGCTCGAGGACGGGCTCGTGACGCTGGACGACAAGATGCCGGTGCCATGCACCGGAGGCTTCCAGTTCGGCAACCGCTACTTCAAATGTTGGGATAAGAAAGGGCACGGCGATGTCACACTTGCGCGCGCCATCGAAGTGTCCTGCGATGTGTACTTCTATCAGCTGGGCCTGAAGCTCGGACTATCGCGCCTCGTGGCTGGTGGCATCCAGCTCGGGAGCCGCGATCGCTCGGGGATAGATCTACCGGCGGAATCACGTCCACTCTTCCCGTACAAGGATGCGGCGGACTACTACGACAAGAGATACGGGAAGCGCGGCTGGAGTCAGGCAGCAATCCTGAATCTCTCGATCGGTCAGGGAGAGAACGCCCAGACGGTGGCAAACATGGCTCGGTTCTACACCGCGCTGGCCACCGACGGTACGGCGGCAACACCGCAGATAGTGAGGCACGCGCCGGATCGCGAGCGGCTCTTCACGCTCACCCAGACGCAGATGGATGGAGTCAGAGCGGCGATGGCCGGCGTGGTATCAGCGG
>DATCXG010000401.1:0-8013 GCA_036565945.1 Gemmatimonadaceae bacterium | reverse complement strand
GCCTTCAGCGTCTTCAACCTGCCGCTCACGAAGGTACTCGGCGTGGATCACTCCGCACCCGGTGACTGGAAGCTCACGACAATCGGTTGGACCTTCAGCATCGCCATCGTCTTCCTCGGACTATCAGCGGCAGCCTTCGGGCGCTGGCTGGAGCGGGTGGGGCCGCGCAAAGCGATGTTCGTGGCAGCGCTCTGCTTCGGAAGTGGCTTCCTGGTTGGCGCACTGGGCATCGTGACGCATCAGATATGGCTGCTGTATCTCGGGTACGGCGTGCTCGGTGGGACCGGGCTTGGCATAGGCTACATCTCCCCCGTGTCCACACTCATCAAGTGGTTTCCCGATCGCCCCGGGATGGCAACCGGACTCGCTATAATGGGCTTCGGCGGTGGTGCGATGATCGCATCTCCCCTCTCGGTGTTCCTCATGCGGCGCTATGAAACGCCCACCAGCGTCGGCGTCGCGCCCACGTTCGTGACTATGGGAGTGCTCTATTTCCTCTTCATGATGTGGGGTGTCTTCACCGTGAGACTGCCGCAGTCTGGCTGGTTGCCAGAAGGCTACGCCCCTCCGGCGCAGCCGAAGAAGCTCATGACCAATGCCAGCGTGCACGTAGACGAGGCTGTCAAGACACCCCAGTTCTGGCTGCTCTGGTGGGCACTGTGCCTCAATGTGACGGCCGGCATCGGAGTCCTGGAGCAGGCATCGCCCATGATCCAGGAGACGTTCAATGGGCGGGTGAGCGCCGTGGCTGCGGCGGGATTCGTGGGTTTGCTGAGCCTCGCGAACATGTCGGGGAGATTCGGCTGGTCCACTCTCTCGGACTACATCGGGCGCAAGACCACCTACGCCACGTTCTTCGTGCTAGGCGCGATTCTGTACGCCGCCGTTCCGCAGACCGGACGTCTCGGCAGCACGGCGCTGTTCGTCCTCGGCTATGTCGTCATCATCAGCATGTACGGCGGCGGCTTCGCCACCATGCCGGCCTATCTGAGGGACATCTTCGGCACCATGCACGTGGGAGCCATACACGGCCGGATTCTCACGGCGTGGTCGGCGGCTGGCGTGTTCGGACCGGTGCTCATCAACTACATCCGTGAGTACGAGATCGATCACGGTGTGCCGAAGTCTCAGTCGTATATCGTGACCATGTACATCATGGCAGCACTGTTGCTCATGGGTCTGGTATGCAACTGGCGCATCCGGCCCGTGCATCCGAAGCATCACTACGTGACTGAGACTGGCGCGACGAGGTTGAGCGCGGCCGGTCCGACACCAGCGGCGGGGTGACGATGATGACGGAGATCCCGGAAGTGCATGCCGTGAATGGAGCGGCTGGCGCGGCGCGTCCGACGCATGTGGCGTTGGAGCTCGCTGTGGCGTGGCTCTGGGTGGGGGTCCCCGCGGTGTGGGGGATCTGGCACGTCTTGCACACGTCGCTCCAGCTCTTTGCGAAGTAGCTAGGCGCGAACGAAGTGCACAGGCAGCGGCTCAGATGGCCGCGTGGGGCTGCGTCTTCGAGTAACGGTGTTTCAGTGGGCCCTGCAGGGCTCGAACCTGCGACCGTCGGATTATGAGTCCGCTGCTCTAACCGACTGAGCTAAGGGCCCGGTATGCTGGACTTCCAATAATAGCAGGATGCCAGGCTCCCGAGTACCACCAGCGCCCTGGGTATGGGCGCTTCGGGTGTCGATATTGTAGCAATGCGGGCATACCCTTTCAACTACCATGCGCGGCAGGCCCTCCGTCTGGCGCGAGTGGAGGCCGCGAAGCTCGGCGATACCGCCGTCGAGCCGCGACACATCGTGCTGGGGCTCATCCGCGAGGGAGAGAGCGCAGCGTTGCCGTATCTGACCCGATCGTTCGCCGACCTGGAGGTACTCTGCCGTAAGTTGGAACAGGCCGGAGCCAACGGGCGCCAGGGTGCGAGCGCGAACCCGGAGTCGCTACCATACTCCCCCGGCGCGCAGCGGGTGCTCGACCGGGCGATAACAGAGGCACGGAGACTCGACCAGGCCGCGGTGGGCGGCGTCCACCTCTTGCTCGGGGCACTCCCTGCGAGACGCCACGCCTTATACGATGTCCTGCGACGCTTCAAGCGTCGGTCGCCGTCCAACGTGGCCGCGATGGCGCTGCTCGCTGGCGGCCTGCGTTTCGAATGGCTACGGGCGGACCTGGCTCGGATCACCGCCGATCTACCGTTGGACTCCTGGTAGCGGCGGCACATCGCTGCGTTCTGGCTCCCCGCGGCGGGCTGGCTTCGCTTCTGTCGCTCGACGCACGGCGGTCACCCGAGGCGCATCAATAGCCCGACGCCTTGCCACCACCGGCGCTGCTATCAAGCAGGATCCGACTCGCCCCGAGGACCGCTACGCGCGGCCAAGCGCTCGTGGTATTCGTCGAACGCGGCGACCACTTCTTCCGAGCTCACCGTAGCGGCCCCGAGCTTCCCCACCTCCACGCCAGCGGCGAAGTTCGCCACCTCAGCCGCCTCGCGCGGGTCGGCACCGGCGGCGAGCAACGCGGCGAGGTAGGCGGTCACTGTGTCGCCGGCACCCACCACGTCGTACACCTCGCGCGCAGTCGTGGGTACGCGGTGGACAGTACCGCTAGCGCCGATAAGCGCCATCCCGCTCTCTCCAAGAGTGAGGAGTAGATTGCCCACTTCCAGACGTCGGAGCGTCTCGGGCAGCGTACGGGGATCATCCGGGTCCACGGCCGCGCCCAGGGCCGATTCGAGCTCCCGGCGGTTGGGCTTGAACACCGTCGCGCCATGGTAGCTGAAGAAGTTGCGGAACTTGGGGTCGACGACGATGGGAATGCCACGCGAACGGGCTCGCGCGATGGCTTCCTCGATCACCGCGCTGACGAGAATTCCCTTGTTGTAGTCCTGGAAGACGAGCGCCTGAGCATCGTCTATGGCGCGGCGCACCGCTTCGAGGACGCGCTCGATGTCGGCGCCACCGACATCGTGATCCTCTTCTTCATCGAAGCGTACCACCTGCTGCACGCGCGCCAGCACGCGGGTCTTGGTGGTGGTGGGGCGTGCAACTTCGATCAGCGCCCGGACATCGGTGCCGATGTTCACCAGCATGTCGCGCAGGGTGTCGCCGCTAGCGTCGCGGCCCAGGGTTGCGACCAGTTCGCAACGTGCGCCCAGCGCCACCACGTTATGAGCCACGTTGGCGGCCCCGCCCAGTGCGAATCGGCGCTCGCGCACGCGCACTACCGGGACGGGTGCCTCCGGGGATATCCGTTCCACCTCGCCATGCAGGTAGACGTCCAGCATCGCATCGCCGACGATGGCTATACGTCGGCCCTCCGCCGCGGCCAGCAGTTCACAGAGCCGTTGGCGGGTGAGGAGGGGCGAGTGGGCGTGTGGCGGGGCATTCATGACGACGGTAAAGTATATGGCGACGCGTCGCGCAGGAAGCAGGAATCGCCTGCGCAGAGATCGTGGCATCGGACGCTTCATCGTTTCGGGCACGGCCTTTGCCTCGATCATCGTGCACTCGCACGCCGCTATTCGAATCACCTCGCGAGCCACACGCGCATCCGCGGTCGCCATGCCACCACACTCGCCATCTGCCTAGCGCTTGCACCATCCTCTCCTGCGGTTCAACGAAGCGGTCAAGCGGGCAGTCATGGCTATCCAGGACTACTTCGAGCTGGCCTGGAACGCCACCCGCTTCATCATCGCACGCCCGTTCTATCGCGGGGATTTCGTGCAGCAGATGGACTCCATTGGAGTCCAGTCCCTTGGCATAGTTCTGCTCACGGGATTCTTCACCGGCATGGTGCTCGCGCTACAGTTCTCGGTGCAGATGGCACAGTTCGGCGCCACCATGTATCTGGGCCGCCTGGTGACAGCATCCATGGTTCGCGAGCTCGGGCCGGTGTTGGCGGGTCTCATGGTTGCGGGGCGCGTTGGATCCGGCATCGCCGCCGAGATCGGGTCGATGCGCGTCACGGAGCAGATAGACGCACTTAATACCCTCGGCACGGACCCCATAAAGAAGTTGGTAACGCCTCGACTTCTGGCCGCGCTGGTCATGCTTCCGGTGCTCACAATACTGGCCGACGTCGTGGGGATACTGGGAGGGAACGCCATCGCCTCATTCTACGTGGGCATTCCCACTGCCCTCTACTGGCGTACCGTGTGGGAGCAGCTGGCCGCAGCCGGCTTCGTGCTGCACTACGTTCCCACTGATTTCATTCAGGGATTGGCGAAGCCGCTGGTATTCGGAGGGATCATCGCCGTCACCGGCTGCTTCTTCGGACTGCGCACCAGAGGTGGCACGGAGGGCGTGGGGGTCGCCACAACTCGTACCGTCGTGACCGCGAGCGTACTGATTCTCACTACCGATTATTTCATGACGCAGATCCTGCTCTTTCTGCTCCCATGACCGGCAATGCGGTAATAGAGCTCTCGCACGTCTCACTCGCGTTCGACGAGCCGCTGCTGGAGGATATCTCCTTCTGCGTGGCGCAGGGCGAGACGCTGGTGATCGCCGGCGAGTCGGGAACTGGGAAGTCCACCATCCTGAAGCTCCTGCTCCGGCTGCTGCTGCCTGATAGCGGCGACGTGCTGATCGATGGCGAGCGCATCAACGATCTGACGTTCGAGCAGGCATTGCTGGTGCGACAGAAGATGGGGATGGTATTCCAGGGCGCCGCTCTATTCGATTCGCTGACTGTTTTCGAGAATGTCGCATATCCGTTGCGCGAGCACACTGACCTCAGCGAAGACGAGATCGAGGCCGTGGTGCGGCAGAAGCTGGAGTTCGTCGACCTGGAGCCAGACAAGGTGATGGCGCAGCTCCCGGCCGAACTGTCCGGGGGAATGAAGAAGCGAGTGGGGATTGCTCGTGGCATCGCCAACGATCCGGCTATCCTGCTGTACGACGAGCCTACCTCGGGGCTCGATCCATTGACCACCGGGACGATCACCCGTCTGATCCGCAAGCTGCAACGTGAGATGAAGGTGACGAGCGTTGTCGTATCGCACGACATGGACACCGCCTTCAAGATCGCCACACGAATCGCGCTGCTGGCGCGCCGGCAAATCGTGTTTCTCGGCACGCCACTGGAGATGGCGGGAAGCGACGACGAGTATATCCGCGATTTCCTCGGCATGTCCGACAGCAGCGCACCGGCGGCCCGCAGCCGCCAGGGAGCTCCGCCATGAAGCACCCGACGTTCATCACGTGGGACGAGCTCAAAGTGGGCGCGCTCATCATCGCGGCGCTTGCCATCGTGGTAATCGCGGTGGTCAAGCTCGGCGAAGCAGCCAGCCTCTTCGCCGAGCGATACGAGCTGGTGACACTGCTGGGAAATGCCAGTGGTCTGCGTGAGGGCGGATCGGTGACCGTGGCCGGGCAGCTCGCCGGAACGGTGGAGCACATCGAACTTCTTCCACCGGACGGCGACACCACCAGGAACCTGCGCGTGGTCATGGAACTCGACGAATCGCTGCGGCAGCAGGTACGCCTGGATTCACGCGTTAAGCTCAAGAGCCTGGGACTCCTCGGTGACAAGGTCCTCGACATCTCGCCCGGCACCCCGCGCTATGCCGCGCTCTCCGCTGGCGATACGGTCCCGAGCCTCCCCTCGGTCGATTACGAGCAGGTCATCGAGCAGGCATCGACCGCGGTGGGCGACCTGGTCCTGCTCACGCACGACCTGCGAACGATCACCGAAGGGATGTCGCGCGGTGAGGGGACCATGGGCCAGCTCCTGACCAACCGTTCTCTCTATGACCAGTTGACCACGACACTAACGGGGGTGAACGCGCTCCTCGCGCGCGTTCAGAAGCCCACGGGGACGCTGGGTCGCCTGATGGACGACCCAGCGCTCTATGACCACCTCTCGAGCGTCACCGTACAGCTCGACACCGTGCTCCGGCAGATGCGCTCCACCAGCGGAACATTCGGGCGACTTCTCTACGACGACACCCTCTATTCACGCATGCTGAGCGCTACCACGACCGCCGATTCCGTGCTCGGGCTGGTAGCCGGAGGTGACGGCTTCGCGGCGCGTATGCTCACGGATCAACAGCTCTACGACCAGCTGAACAAGACCCTCACCGAGCTCAACAGTATCCTCGAGGACCTGCGGCGAAACCCACGCAAGTACACCCGGGGGATGGTGCGGCTATTCTGACCGGCCAGTACCAGCGCGAAAGCCATCTGGTGTACCTTTCTTGGTGACTCCGGCTCACGTCGCGGCAGCACGCCGGGAACGAAGGTCCACTCTCCAAGGACAATGCACCGTGATACGGTATGAGCTGGACGTAGTCGCCACCCGTGGCGGACTCGTAGAGGCGCGGCACCGGGTGCATGCGGCCATCGTGGATTCGCACGGAACGGTCCGAGGGTCGGCGGGAGATCCCGAGCTCCCCACCCTCTGGCGCTCGTGCGCCCAGCCGTTTCAGTCGATGGCGTTCGTGGAGTCGGGGCGCTTCGACGAACTGGGCTGGGGAGACGAAGAGCTGGCGCTGGCCTGTGCCTCGCACGGTGGCGAGCCAGAGCACGTCGAGCTTGCCAGCGCCATGTTGGAGGCGGTCGGCCTGGAAGAGGGCGACCTCGTGTGTGGCCCGCACGATCCGCTCACGCGCCGAGGCGCCCGGATGCTGCAGCAGTCTGCCTGCCCGCCAACGCGCCTGCACAACAACTGCTCGGGCAAGCACGCGGCCATGATCGCCTACTCCCTCAGGTCTGGCTGGTCCACGCTCGGCTACGAGGGTCCCTGCCATCCCGTGCAGCAGCATGCGCTCGCCAGGGTTGCGCAATGGAGCGGGGTCCCGGTCGAGCAGGTCGTGCAGGCGGTGGATGGCTGTGGCGTCGTCGCTTTTGGACTACCGCTCCGAGCGATGGCACTTGCCTTCGCCCGGCTCGCGGACGCGGCAGGGCGCGGCGAGGAGGTTCCGGAGCGGATAGTGAACGCCATGGTGACGCACCCCTTTCTCATAGGTGGCACGGATCGCTTCGACACGGTGTTGATGGAGGAGACGGATGGGCGCGTTCTCTCCAAGGTGGGCGCGGAGGGCGTTCACACGTTGGCCATCCTCGATGCTAACTTGGCGCTCGCGGTGAAGGTGGAGGACGGCGCATCGCGCGCTCAGTATCCACCCGTGCTTCGGCTGCTGCAGCTACTCGGTGTTCTCCCTCCGGAGCTGCCGGAGCGGCTGGCGCCGTTCCTGAGAACTCCGATCATCAATACACGAGGAGCGGCCGTGGGTGAGGTCCGCCTGGTAAGTTGACTACGCAATCTTCTGTTCCGATACGCAATCCTTCGATGCCGCTCCCTGACGATGAGCGGAGTAATATCCCAGGACTCGATCCCGCCACGATGGAGCTGGTCGAGTTGAGCATCGTGATCGCGACCGCGCACGAGCCCGAGCTGCGGGCCGCAATGCTGCACGCCGCGACCATCGCGCTCGATCCCACGTGGGTGGAGGAGCTGATTCTGCAGTCGTACCTATTCGCAGGGTTCCCGCGCGCACTCAACGCGGCGCGTGAATGGCGGAAGGCATCGGGGCTGCGGGCACCTCTCTCGGACCCGGACGCACTGACAGCGGACTGTACGCAGTGGCGCAAGCGTGGCGAGGCGACGTGCGCGACGGTGTACGGCGACACGTACGAGCGTCTCCGCACGAACATTCGCGACCTGCACCCGGCGCTCGACGAATGGATGATCGTGGACGGCTACGGCAAGGTGCTGGGGCGAGGGGGGCTCGACTTGCGGAGGCGTGAGCTGTGCATCGTGGCGGTGTGTGGCGCGCTGCAGCAGGAGCGGCAACTGCACGCGCATCTACACGGCGCACTCAACGCCGGTGCCGCGCACTACGAGGTAGAGGGAACGCTCCGGATCGTTGCCCGGTACGTCAACGAAGATACGGCTAGCCGCTTCAACCATCTCTGGATACGGGTGCGAAGGAAGTGACGTCATTTATCGATCGTGTTCAGATACACGTTGAGGCAGGGAGCGGCGGTGCGGGCGCGTGTTCGTTTCGCC
>DATCXG010000393.1:0-3453 GCA_036565945.1 Gemmatimonadaceae bacterium | reverse complement strand
CGCGCGCCGAGTCGGCTGCGATCACCGACCAGGCGTTCGCCGCGCCCGTGCTGTGGGCCATCGGGCCATTCCACGAGGTCCACGCCGCGTCGGTCGAATCGCGCGGTACGGGATCCCATGTCCATCGGAGCGCTCCGGTGCGCGCGTCGTAGGCGCGCACCTCGCCACTCGCGGCATTCGTGCGATTGTTGTCGGCCACCGCCGAGCCAGTCACGATCATCCCGCCAATTACCGCGGGCGGGGAGGTTAGCGCGTACTCCACCGTTTCGAATGGCGTGTTGTGCAGGCCCGTGCGGAGCGAGACGGTGCCGCCGCTGCCGAAGTCGCGACAGGGCACCCCGCGCTTCGCATCGAGCGCGACGATGCGCGCATCGAGAGTGCCAAGGTAGATGCGGCGCCTGCACGTGGCGTTCGCCTCTGCCGCGGGATCCAGCCAGGTTGAGACGCCACGACTCGCCGGGTCGCCGAAGCCCGCTGTAGCATCTGCGTGGGCATCGTACGTCCACAGCTCGCGACCAGTCGCCGGGTCGAGCGCCATCACCCGGCCGAACGGAGTCGAGAGATACAAGGTGCCGTCCACCATCAGCGGCGTCGCCTCGAAACGCGTGTCGTCGTCGGAGCGTGCGAAGTCGCCGGTGCGGTGAGTCCAGGCGACCGACAGGCGAGCCACGTTGTCGCGGGTGATCTGAGTCAGCGGCGAGTTACGGGTGCCGGCGGGGTCGCGGCCGTACGCGGGCCACTCGTTGGCGGATTGCGCCGCGAGGGGAGAGAAAGCAACGGCGCTCGCCGCGATGAGTGGGAGCGCGAACGACGGGAGGAGTCGGTGCATCGATGAGAGTGGCAGGAGGGGGACGTATGCGCGCGATTCGTGATTCGTGCGCACGATCTGGCCTGGATCGGACACCAAGGGGCACGGGTATTCTCGCCCGCTGCAAGCGCCGGTCAGGCGACCTGCAAGGGTTTGATGCGGGGACCGTCGTCCTCAGCGTTTGCTAGGCATCCGCTCGTCGATGCTGGCGCCGCCGCTCCGCCTTGACGCGATCCGCGAGATACACCTTTAACAGGCTTTGATACGGCACACCGCGCTCGTTCGCCAGCAACTTGAGCTCCGTAAGCAACGTATCCGGGAGCCGTACGGAGATCGCAGTCGACGACGGGCGCAAATTCGGGAAGCGCGCGGGAATTGCCGCGGCCCAATCGACATACTCCGTACTGTCGGCGGTTTCCCAAAACTCGCGCTCCTCAGCTTCCGACTTAAACGCCGGAATCTTCTTCAGTACGCGCCGTGATCTCGGCATAGTAGCGTCGCTCCTTCCGATTCATATCGCGCGCCGCGAGCACGCGAATCAAGGGTCCTCGCACGGTGAACACCAAGCACACCGCGCGCCCCGCCGCGGTATGGCCGAGGGCGCGCCACCGCGGCTCGGTTGCCGAATGCGCAGCGTCGTAACTGACTACGAACGGCTCCTGGAAGAACGCCTGCTCGCACTCGCCGGGCTCGACCCGATGTCGCGAGACGACTTTCGGCGCGTTCCCGGCATCCCATTCGAAACCGGTCAGCTGGGCGAGGAGTTTGGCGATGTCGTCGGCCACGCTCAAGTATATACGCAGTATATACACGGCGCCAGCTCCGCCTCGCCGAGGCCACGCCCGCACAGCGTCCGGAATGTTGACAGCACGAGCCGCATCGTGTAGTTTCCCGCATGGTTAATTAACCTCTCAGTGAAATACGGACAGGTCATCCATGCGAGTACTTCTCTCGACGCTCATGATGCTCGGCCTCGCCAACACCGCCACGGTGCAGGCGGCCGGCAGGTATGCGAGCGTCAACGGGTTGAAGATGTATTCGGAGCGCCATTGTCACGCACCACGCTGCAGGTGAGAGCGCCGATGCCGACTGATCCTTCGGCGAAGCGAAAAATGAGCTCCGATCCTCTCAGCCAGGTCTTCGCCGCGCTCGCCGATCCCACGCGACGCGCCATCCTTGCGCGGCTGTCGAAGGGCGAAGCTTCGGTCAACGAGCTGGCGGCGCCCTTCGAGATCAGCCTCCCCGCGGTTTCCAAGCACCTGAAGGTGCTGGAGAAGGCCGGCCTGATCGAGCGCACGCGGAACGCCCAGTGGCGGCCCTGTCGCCTGCAGGCGGCTCCGCTCAAGGACGCCGCCGATTGGATCGGCTACTACAAGCAGTACTGGGAAGAGAGCTTCGATCGTCTCGACGCCTATCTGAAGACCGTCACCTCACGCCAGAAGAAGAAGCGAGGGAAGAAAAATGACCGACACTCCTGACGCCAACGAGATCGCGATAACGCGAGTCTACGACGCTCCCATTCAACTGGTCTGGGACGCATGGACCGATCCGAAACAAGTCGCTCAGTGGTGGGGGCCACGTGGCTTCACGCTGACGACGCACAGCAAGGATCTGCGGCCAGGTGGGAGCTGGGTGTACACCATGCACGGCCCCGACGGCGTCGACTACCCCAACAAGGTGCAGTACATCGAAGTCGAGCCATGCGCGCGCCTGGTGTACGACCATGGGGAAAACGACGATCTCCCTCCGTTGTTCCGGGTGACTGTCGTCTTCACCGACCTGCAGGGGAAGACGAAGATGGATATGCGTATGACCCTGCCCACTCCGGAAGCGGCGGAAGAGACGAAGAGATACATCAAGAAGGCGGGAGGCAACTCGACCTGGGATCGTCTCGCCGAGTACCTCGAGAAGGAGACATCGAGCAAGGACGTGTTCGTGATCACCCACACCTTCGAGGCGCCCATCGACCTGGTGTTCGAGATGTGGGCCGATCCACGGCACCTCTCGCAGTGGCTTCCGCCAAAGGGGTTCACGATGCGTTTCATCGAGCCCGACATCAGGGAGGGCAGCATCACTTTCTGGTCGATGACCGACGGCGGGGAGGTCACCTTCCACGGGCGATCGGAGTATCTGGAGATCGACCGCCCACATCGGATCGTGTACACCCAGTGGTTCTGCGACGAGAGGGGGAACGTCTCGCGTCACCCGCTGTCGCCGATCTGGCCGGAGACGATGCTCACGAATGTCGAGCTAGCGGCAGAGAGTCCCAGTCGAACGCGCGTGACGGTGACGTGGGAGATCCATGGCGCGGCCACGCCGGAAGAGACGGCGGAGTTCGAGAACGAGAAGAGTGGAATGACCCAGGGGTGGACGGGGTCGTTCGAGAAGCTCGAGGCGTATCTCGAGAGGGTGGGTTAGACCGTGCCGGGCGGGGAGGAGCGCCAGCTCGTCGGCGCGCCTCCCCCCCGCGACCAGGTGGTTAAGCCGCGGGAACTATTCGCAGCTCACCTGCCCGCGGGCTCGTCGACTATCTCGGCGCGGATCAGGTGGTCCAGGAGTGGAAACTCGCTGTCGAGATAGGCATTGCCACCAGACACGATCTTCCCCTGCTGGCGCTGCCGGACGCCGCTACCCGAACGGCTGGC
>DATCXG010000389.1:0-2694 GCA_036565945.1 Gemmatimonadaceae bacterium | reverse complement strand
GAGGAGGCGGATGTACACCCAGCCGATGTCGAACTCGTACCACTTGGCGGCAAACTTCGCCGAGTGTGGATCGGCGTGGTGGTTGTTGTGGAGCTCTTCGCCACCGAGCCAGATGGCGATCGGCGCGATGTTCCGGCTCTCATCCTTCACATTGAAGTTACGGTAGCCGAGCGCATGGCCCACACCGTTGATGATGCCCGCGGCCCAGAAGGGAATCCAGAGCATCTGCACGCCCCAGACGAGGGGGCCGATGTAGAAGCCGAAGAGGTAGATGTCGATCCCCAGCATGATGACGATTCCGAGCCAGGGGAGACGTCCGAGCACGTGGCGCTCGAGCCAGTCGTTGGCGGTTCCCTTGCCGTACTTCTCGAGTATACCGGGCGCCTTGACCGCTTTGCGGTAGTAGAACGCACCCTTCAGGATTATCTCGCGCAGACCCTCGATCACCGGGCTATGCGGGTCTCCCTCGCGATCCGCAAACGCGTGGTGCTTCCGGTGGCAGGCCACCCACTCCTTGGTCACGATGGATGTGGAGAGCCAGAGCCAGATCCGCATTGGGATCTCTACGATCTTGCTGAACGTGACGCCGCGGTGGGTCTGATTTCTATGCAGAAAGAGCGTGACGCAAACGTTAGTGAGATGGCCGGCAATGATGACGAAGACCACGGCCTTCCACCAATGCGAAGCCAAAGCTTCGAACCCTAGCATTGTTTGCTTCTGCTCCTTAACTGAGGGGTGGCTCGCGTGAGGACCGGCGACACTGGGTGAGCAAAGCTCCCCGCCCTCGGCTCTCCAGGGCCGAGGGCGGGTGCCGGTCCAACTCTCAATCTAAGCCTCTGGCTACCGGCTGCCAACTCGCTTTCCGGTCTCAGCGACCACTACTGATCGGACTGGCCAGGCCGCCGGCTGTAACGGGTCGGACGGGATCGGCAGCCGGCGCATCGCCCCATGTGTCGTTCTCCGCATCCCAATCGGGTACAGTAGGCACCGGCCAGAGTCGCACGCCGGTCACGCGCGCGCGAACGGGGATGGCGGCTGTGTAGCGGTCGCCCTGGGTCCAGATCTGGACGGGGAGATGCGCGTCCTGGGTGCTTCCATCGGCGAGCTTGAAGCGCAGCTCCACCGGGAAGGGGATCGAGGTGTGCTTCACGAGCGTCACCATCGCCGTGGTCCCGCCGTTCGCCTGAGCGGTGGCAACCGAATCGATCCCGATGTCCAGCACATCGGTGGTGTAGAAGAAGCCGCGCCAGAACCAGGAGAGGTCATCCCCGGTGAAGTTTTCTATGGTGCGGAAGAAGTCCGCGGGCGTGGGGTGCTTGAACGACCAGCGGCGGGCGTACTCGCGGAAGGCACGGTCGAAGCTCTCCGCGCCCACCACGTGGTTGCGCAGGGCGAGGAGCACCGCGGCGGGCTTGCGGTAGCCGATGGCGCCGAGCGCGCCAGCGTTGACACGGTCGGGCGGCGTCATGAGCGGTGACTGCGTGCCGTTCTCCACCACCGTGCGCCAGTTACTCATGTACGACGCCCACAGGCTCGTCCCCGGATCGCGCCGCTCGTTGGAGAAGGTGTTGATGTAGGTGTTCAGCCCTTCGTCCATCCACGCGTAGCGCCGCTCGTTGGAGCCCACCACCATCGGGAACCACTCGTGGCCGTGCTCGTGGTCTATGGTGCCGAAGGCGCCGTCGGGCTGGTCGGCGTAGTGCACGAAGACGAACATCGGGTATTCCATCCCGCCCACCGGGCCAGCGATGGAAGTGGCCTGCGGGTATGGGTACGGTTGGACGAGCTGCGAGTAGAGACGGATGGTCCACTGCGTGTTCTCCGCGGCGCTCTCCCAGCCGGCGCCCGCCTTGGGCCACTGGTACAGCGCCTGGGCTACGATGCCGTTGTAGCTCGTTGCATCCCAGCGGAAGTCGGGCGCGCCGGCCCACGCCACGTCGCGTACGTTCTTCGCCGTGAAGCGCCAGGTCTTCGTCCCGCTCGTGGGTCTGGCGACCGCCTCGGCCTTCGAGATGATCGGGACGACGGTGTCCGACTTCGCCGCGCGCGCGAGGCGCTGACGCTGGGAGGCAGGGAGGACGTCACTCGAGTTCTGGAGCACGCCGCTCCCGGCGATCACGTAGCCAGCGGGCGCGGTGATGGAGTAGTCGATATCGCCGTACTCGAGGTAGAACTCGCCCTGCCCGATGTACGGATCGGTGTTCCAGCCGCGTACGTCATCGTAGACGTACATGCGGGGATACCACTGCGCGATCTCGTAGAGCGTGCCGTCGCGCCCCATGCGATCCGAGCCGTGCTCGGGAACGCTGAAGCGGAAGCTCATATCTATGGTGGCCTTCCCTCCGCGCGGCGCGAGCGGCTGGGCGAGATCCACGCGCATCTCGGTGTCGTTAACGTGGGAGTGCGCCGGCTTCCCGTTCACCGTGAGATTCTCTAGCTCGTAGCCGCCGCGGAAGCCGCGCACCCCCCAGCGCGAGTCCTCGGGAAAGAGCGCCGAGCCCGTACTGTTGGGTTCGTAGAGATTCTGATCCAGCTGCAGCCAGACGAAGCGGAGCGTGTCGGGCGAGTTGTTGGTGTAGCTGATCGTGACGCGTCCGCTCACGCTCTTCGCGGCCGTGTCGAGCGTCGCGTCGATCTTGTAGTCGGCGCTCTGCTGCCAGTACTCCGGCCCCGGCGACCCGTCGGCGGCGCGGT
>DATCXG010000369.1:0-7945 GCA_036565945.1 Gemmatimonadaceae bacterium | reverse complement strand
GCCAGCCTCTGTACATCCTGGCGTCGTGGTCGGGCGCCGGTATGTACCCGTTACAGGTACGTACCCATCATTGAATGCAGCATAATGCAGCAGGAGGTACCAATGGACGACCGCAATCGCAATCGCGATGAAGACCTGACGGACCGAGGCCGCAAGAACAAAGCGAGGGGTTCGTTCAAGGAATTCGAGGGCAAGGCACGCGCCAAGATAGCCGACGCGGCTGGCGACGAGAGCGAGCAGCTCAAGGGCAAGGCCAAGGAAGCCGCCGGGAAGGTCCAGAAGAACGTCGGTAAAGCCGAGGAACGGATAAGCGACGACGACGAGCTCTGACGCTGGACCCAGCACATGCGCAGGGCAGCATGGATGACAGAGGGCAGGGGAGTACAGCTGCTCCCCCGCCCGTGCCGGCGATAACACGGCGTCCTCGGCGTTACCACACCGATTCGCGCTGCTCGCGCCAACTATCCGAGCCCTAGCTAGCTATCCCAGGCCGCTGTAGCTACACCAGCCTCACGCTGAGGCCGGAGTTTGGCTTGCCGAGCGCGGCTTCGACGGTGGGGTCGGGATGCGCGATTCGCAGCTCATCCAATAGGTCGGATGCCCGCAGCTGCTGGCCCTCCAACTCCACCGACTCGGGGCGTGGCTCAGCGGAGAGCCGCGCGCGATATCCCTCCACTACCTCGAGCCCCTCTGCCAGTGCACGGGCACACACGCCGCGCATGTAATAGCGGTTGAAATCGCCTTCGGCGATGACGCGTGCGGCGTACGATGGGAGCTTGGCCGTGGTCACCGAACCAGTTGGCGTGTTCCGCAGCTCGAAGTCCACCAACATTCCCTCTATCCGATCTTCGAGCCACTGGTCGTCATAGTAGGCCAATGCCTGCCGTAGCAGCTCCACGTAGTCGTCGATCGCGCCCGGCCTTATGCGGCTCGAGATGGCGACCGTCCCACGGGCGACGTCATGGTCGAACTCGGCGAGGCAGTATCGCCGAGTGATGGGATCGAGGTTGGCGTATAGCAGCGGCATCGCGGAAACCCGCCGAGAGCGTTTCGGTCGATGGTCGATGCTTTTCGTCTATGCATCAGGCGGGCCATGGCTGAACTACGGGGTTGAGGGGGCAGGGGGACTGCGAGGGATCAGGAAGCAGGGATCAGGGATCAGAAAGAACTCCCAGAGTCGAGCTCTCTACCCCGAGGCAGTTCCTGATCCCTGATCCCTGCTTTCTGATCCCTGTCTTTTTAGGTCCCTGCTTCCTGATCCATCTGTAGTCCCTGAAACTTGCACGGGGCCTCTGCCACTGGCAGAGGCCCCGTGCAAGTTTCAGGAACTGACCCCGTTGCTAACTATCCTCGGGGGGAATGTCACGCACCTCGGATACGTCGCTACGACAGCGCCGCCTTTCCTCGGGACACTGTCTATCCCCGCCAGCGAGCGCAGGGCAAGTGATTCGCCGCGCTCGCCTTCCCTCACCCAACTACGCCTTCCTCACTCGTAGCGCAACGCCATGATTGGATCGAGCGCTGCGGCGCGCCGCGCGGGCCAGACACCGAAGATCACTCCCACCACCGCGGAGAACACGAAGGCGAGAACGATCGAGCTGCCTGAAACGTCGGTGTTCCAGTGCATTGCGTAGCGCAGCACTGCTGCACCGCCGGTGCCCAGGATGATCCCTACGATCCCGCCGAGGAGGCATAGCACGATTGCCTCTATGAGGAACTGCAGAAGGATGTTCACCCGCGTCGCGCCGAGCGCTTTGCGGATGCCTACCTCTCGCGTGCGCTCGGTGACCGATACCAGCATGATGTTCATGATGCCGATGCCGCCCACGAGCAGGCTGACCGTGGCGATCCCAGCCAGAAGGAGACCGAATACCTGGGTGGTTTCCTGAAATGCATTGAGGAAGTCCGCCTGATTACGGATCTCGAAGTCATCTGGCCTACCCGACGGCAACCGGTGTTCGCGCCGCAGGATGTGCGAGATCTCTGACATCGTCTGCGGGATCATCGCTTCCGAAGGGGCGAGTACGTTGATCGACTGCAGGTACTTGGTGTCCAGCACTCGGAACTGGGCGGTGCTCAGCGGGATGACCACCTGGTCGTCCGGGTCGTTGAAGCCGCCGCCACCCTTGGGCGCGAACACGCCGATCACCTCGAACTGAATTCCTCGCACGCGGATCGTCTCGCCCACGAGTCCCTCGGGGTCATCGCCATTCAGGTTGGCTGCCGTGGTGGAGCCGAGCACTGCGTAGCGCTTCCGTCCCGCATCGTCGGCACTGGTGAACATGCGCCCTGCCGCGATGGTGTACTTCTGTACCTCGGCGAAGTTCGGAGTCGAGCCAGTGACATCGGTGGAGGCATTCTTGTTCTGGAACTGCACCTGGAGCTGCCGCGACATGGTTGGCTGCACGGCGGCGAAGAGTGTTCCCTCGCGCTGGAGCGCGAGGGCGTCGTCCAACTCCAGGCGAGCGCGATCCGTGGACGAGGCTATGCCACCGCGGAAGACTTGCCCCCCTCGGACGCTGAGCAGCGTCGTCCCCAGCGAAGAGAGGCGCTCGTTCACCGCTTTCTGCGCGCCGCGGCCCAGCGCGACCATGGTGATCACGGCCGACACTCCGATCACTATGCCGAGCATTGTGAGCAGAGAGCGTAGCTTATTGGCGCGCAATGCACTGAGCGCCACGCGCAGTATCTCGCCTACGAGCATGGCTCGATCTCCTCCCTATCGCCGGGGGCGGGATGATGACGTTTCCTGTCGGACCCCCGGGAGGCCGACTCGGCTGCGAATTTGCTCCTGACGCTGGTTGCGTGCCTGCTGGAGCATCGCCCCATTGATGAGAGCCACACGCTCGCCTTCGCGCAGACCGGAGAGGACCTGGGTGACTTCGTAGTTGCCCACGCCGAGCATCACCATACGTGGGGTGAAGGATCCGCTGTCGGCCACGAATACGAGTCCGGGCCGCGGCCGCGCTCCCAACGTATCGGTCTCTTCTGCGCCGCCCATGCGCAGTTGGGGGCCCCGGTTACCGGCACGCCCCTGCCGCGCCCGCCCAGCGCCATTACCTGCGCCGCGCGCCCGGTTGCTGCCACCACCGGCAGCGGCCGTTCTGGCTGTTCTCTGGCCGTTCCCATTGGCAGATCCGCCGCCTCCCATCTGGGCGTCGACCGCCGCCCTCACCTTGTCGGGATCCAGCCCCAGCGCCACGGCCGCGTTCTCGGCGTCGCGCTGGGTGCGTATGGCGTCGTTAGGGATGGCGAGCGCGCCATCGGCCCGCGAGACCAGTACGGAGACATCGCTGTTCATGCCGGGCATGAGCGCGCCGTCCATGTTCTCCAGACTGATGAGCACGGGGAACATTGTCACGCTCTGCTCTATCGTGGCCTGCGGAGCGATCTTGTCCACCACTCCACGGAATACGCGATTGGGGTATGCATCCACCCTGACCGAGGCCGTGAGGCCTGAACGGACCCTGCCTATATCACTCTCACCTACGAGGGTGCTGTCCCGCACCAGGCTGAGATTTGCCATCCGCAGGAGGATGGTGCCGCCGCTCGCGGAGTTCGTGGCCGAGCTGATTACCTGACCGATCGCCACATCCTTCTGGATGATCGTGCCGGCGACCGGTGCTCTGATGGTGGCGTCCTCCAGTGCGACTTTGGCGATATCGAGATTGGTGCGCGATGTGGCGAGCTGCGACTTGGCGTTCGCGTATGCCAGCGTTGCGCTCTCGAGCTCTGGTGCGGTGATGACGCCCTGCTTGGCCAGCGCGCTGGCCCGCTCGTACTGCGCCTTGGTGACAGAGATGTTGGCATCGGCCGCCTGGAGCGACGCCGTGGCCTGATCGTACCTGTTCTGTGCGTCGCGCGGATCGATCTGTACCAGGAGGTCCCCAGGCTTCACCTGCGACCCCAGTTCCACCGGCATCTTGATGATCTGCCCCGATGCCTTGGAGCGTACCTCCACGGCGTTCACCGGCGCGATGATGCCAGTGGCCTCGACATCGACGATGATGTCCTGGCGGGTGACCGGCGCGGTCTCTATCACGACGGCCGCAGTCTTGTCTTTGCTGCCGCACGCCGAGAGGAGCAGGATGGCGGCGGACAGTGCGAATCTTTTCACTTATATCTCCTGACGGTACGTGCCTGGATCAGAGATCGCGGCCAATCAGCGCCTCGAGCTGTGCTTTGGCGACGCGGTAGTCGTAGCGAGCCTGGATGAGTGCCGCGCGAGCCTGGACGAGCGCCGTCTCCGATGTCAGAACGTCGAGCAGAACGGAGGCGCCCAGGTCGTAGCGTTGCTTCTGCACACGGAGGTCCTCCTCCGCGGCATCCACTGTTGCAGTCTGTATCGTTACCTGCGCCTGGGCGGTGCGGAGAGCACCCAGGTACTGCACCAGATTCTGCTCGGCCAGGAGCCGGGCATCGCGCACGGAGGCTTCCGCATTCCGCTCCGCTACGTCGGCGCGCACGATCCCTTCCTCGCGTCCGAGCTGGTTGAACAGCGGGTAGCTGAGTCCCAGGCGCAACGAGTGCTGGTAAGCGTACTGGCCCGCCAGACCTCCCATGCTCTCGTCGCTCCGGTTGCCGGAGATGTTCCAGCTCAGCGACAGGGTGGGGAGGTACGGAGCTCGCGCTGCCCTGGATGAGGCATGGGCTGCTACCTCCGATGAGAGGGCTGCTCTCACCAGCGGGCCATCCACGGCCAGCGAGGCGACGTTGCCACTGTCGATCTGGATCATGGCCTCCTGCACCGTATCCGCGGGACTCGCGGTCACCGGGAACGGGGTGCCAACGAGGCGTGTGAGCGTGGCGTCTGCCGTGTTGCGATCGTTCACCGCCGAGAGCAGTGCGAGCTGTGCGTTCCCGACCTGGATCACCGAGCGAAGTGAGTCGGATCTCGTGGCTGTCTTCGCGTGCAGCTTGGCGACTGACGTGCTGAGCTGCTGCTGCGCTTCCTCGAGCTGAGACTGCGCCGCGGCCTCGGCCTCACGTGCAGCGAGCACCGCGAAGAACTGCTGCTTCACCTGCAGCGCGACGTTGTAGCGCTGGGCTACCTCGCTCGATGTGGCCGCATCGACCTGTGCGCGCGTCGACCTGACGTTGAAGAGCCTCTGTCCGCCGTCGAACAGGTCGACGTTGAGTGCGAGACCGTGATTGAACTGCCACGCATTGCCCGTGAACGGGACCAGTTGTCCGGAGGGATCAAAGCGATCACCACCCTGGCGCGATGTCGATGCGTTGAGGCTGACGTTCGGGATGAATGACGCGAAGGCGGATCGCACCTGCGCCTGGCTCGTGCGAACTTCTCCGCGTGCCTGGACGGCGGCCGGGGCGTTGTTCTCCGCCAGGCGTACGGCCTCGTCCAGTCGAATGGGGCGCGCACCGGTATCCGCCGGCTCCTGCGCGACCAGAGTGAGGGGCAGGGCCAGCATCAACACCATGAGCTTCATTTACGCTTGGCCTCCGCCTTTGACTTTTCCTGCCTGGATTCATCTATCATGTGTTGGAATAGTGGTGCCTGCCGTGAGTCGAGCACCTTGAAGATCTCGCCACGCGCGGCCACGCGGATCGAGTCGAGTCGGGGCCGCACTGGATCGAGCACCGCGCTCATGTCGTGGTGACGCTTGTCGAGGATGCTGTCGACCGCCGCGCGTTGTGCTTCGCTGAGCTGGAGCTGCGTGCCCAGGTACTCGCGCAACGAGCCACGGTCGGAGGAGCTCCGACATGCGTCGCGCACGACTGTACGGTCGACGGTGACGCCGGCGGCCACGCCGACGATGAACGTGGCCACCATGAATACCGTGGCTAGGACTTTCGATCGTCGCATTGAGGGTTCCATTCAGGGTGCGATGACGTAGCGGAGCGTGGCCTCGCGATCCGTGCTTGCATCGCGCTCGATAGCCATCTGCAACGATGCCGTGCGCGGAGTCTCTATGATCGTCTCGTAGGCCACGCGCGTCTCGGCTGCGCGGTAGCGCGTCAGCGCGACGACCGCGATGGCCAGTGCCACGCCGGCCGCCAGCACTCCGACGCGCGCCAGTCGGGCGAAGGGCTGCCACCATCCCTCGCCCTCCGCCTCGGCTGCCACGCGCGCCATGATCCGCTGTGCCAGCCCGCTCCAGTAAGCTTCGTCGATGGGCGCCGCGTACAGGCGGCGGAGTGCACGCGTGAGGTCGTCCTCGCGTCCGTCTGGGCCGATGCGTGAATCGAGTGTCATCGTTCGCTCCATAGGTCAGCAAGCAGCCGCCTCAGGGCGGCACGCGCATGGTGAAGATCCGATCGCGCGGTCCCTTCGGGAATTCCGAGCATGTTGCCAATCTCACCGTGTGTGAATCCTTCCACGTCGTGCAGGACGATTACTGACTGTTGACGTTGCGAGAGCTCCCGGAGGCTCGCCAACAGGCGGCGTCGCAACTCGTCGTCGACAGCGGGGTCGCGGAGCGGCAGCGATACGCTCTCCGTGAGGGCGTCGGCATCGCGCACCTTCCTGCGCCGCCCGATGTCCAGCGCCGCGTTGGCCACTATTCTGTGCAGCCACGCGCCGAAAGCCTGCTCCGGGCGGAACCTGTCGAGCGCTCGGTAGGCGTGCAGAAAACCTTCCTGCACAGCGTCCTCGGCATCCTCGTGGGTAGCGGCTATTGCACGAGCCACGGCGTAGGCACGGCGCTCGTGCAGCCGTACGAGCGCCGCGAACGCCGTGCGATCGCCATGTTGCGCCGCAAGCACGAGATCGCGCTCGCGCTCGCGCGCGCGAGCCGCCGACTCAGCCGGGGGCTCCAACATCGATGTGGAGGAATAGACTTGCAGTGCCGGAAGCATCTATGCTCTGGGAAGCTTTCTCCCTCGGTACGCGATGCCCGCACGAAACGTTGAGGGGAGACGTGGCTCGAGGCATCAGCTACGGGCCTCGTCTGTACTTTCCCCGCTTCCCGCTCCGTTGGACGCCGGTACTCCGGAGAGGCCCAAGGCATCGGCCGAACCGCGCATGGCCGTGATCACGAATTCGATGTGTTCGTTGAGCTCCACTCCCAACTCCTGGGCGCCAACGGTCACATCTTCCCGGCTCACCCCCCGTGCGAAGGCCTTGTCCTTCATCTTCTTTCGCACGGACTTCGCTTCCACATCGTGCACGCTTCGCGATGGCCGTACCAGCGCCGTGGCGGTGATGAGTCCGGTCAGCTCGTCCACTGCGAAGAGGGACCTGGCCATGAGCGTATCGCGCGGCACGCCGGTGTACAGCGCGTGTCCCAGGATCGCCTGGAGGATGTCTTCCGGGTATCCGAGCGCGCGCAGCACGCGTACTCCTTCGGATGGATGCTCCTCGGTTGCGGAGCGAGTGGCGTTCGGAAAGCGCTCGTAGTCGAAGTCGTGCATGAGTCCGGCCAACCCCCAACGCTCGACATCCTCGCCGTACTTGGCGGCATAAGCCCGCATGGCGGCTTCAACCGCGAGCATGTGCTTCCTGAGGGAATCGCTAGCTGTGTACTCGTGCATGAGCGCCAGCGCTGATTCGCGAGATGGGAGGGCGGTGGGAGTGGGTTTGGTTGTAGGATTGGTCATGATTCGATGGATGTCGTGGTGAACGGTGGGAACCGGGAAGTATAGGCGAACTACGGGGTTCAGTGGGCGGGGGAGGAACTACGAACAACAGGGATCTGGAAGCAGGGACCGTAACTACAGAGGGATCAGGAAGCAGGGATCAGAAAGGGCTCCCAGAGCCGAGAACTCTCCTCCGAGGCAGTTCCTGCTCCCTGATCCCTGCTTCCTGATCCCTGCTTTCCGATCCCTCTGTAGTTCCCTTCAGCCCGATGATTCGATAGCGCCTTGCTCAGTGTCGCATGTACCTGCTGCCCGTAGCGTCATGGTGTCGTCTGCACGTGAGCGGTCACCGACATGCCGGGGCGGAGCGGTCGTTCTGGCCCACAACCCCTGGCGATCGCAATGCGTA
>DATCXG010000358.1:0-9265 GCA_036565945.1 Gemmatimonadaceae bacterium | reverse complement strand
TCCAGCCTGGGAGTAGATCCCTCGGCCGCGAGCACTGCCGATGGCGACTGAGCGCCCGATGGAGCTTCGCACAGGGTTCACGCAGCACGTTGGCGTGGAGGTGCCGCTCATCTGCGGCGCCATGTATCCGTGCAGTAATCCGGAGCTGGTGGCGGCGGTGTCCGAAGCCGGGGGGATCGGTATCGTACAGCCGCTCTCCATGGTCTACGTGCACGGCCATGACTTCCGCGAGGGGCTCCAGCTGATTCGGAAGTTGACCGACAAGCCGATCGGGATGAACGCCCTGATCGAGCAGTCGTCGAGGGTCTACAGGGAGCGCATGGAGCGCTGGATCGACATAGCACTGGAGGAGGGGGTACGCTTCTTCATCACATCGCTTGGTAAACCAGGGTGGGTGGTCGAGCGCGTGAGATCTGCTGGGGGCATCGTGTATCACGACGTCACCGAGCGGAAGTGGGCGCAGAAGGGCCTCGATGGCGGCGTGCACGGGTTGATAGCCGTCAACAACCGCGCGGGCGGACACGCCGGGCCGAGGAGCGCCGATCAACTGCTGGATGAACTGGCTGATCTCGGAGTGCCGCTCATCTGCGCTGGCGGTGTCGGACGTGCCAGTGATTTCGTGCACGCCCTCCGCGCTGGCTACGCTGGCGTCCAGATGGGCACGCGCTTCATAGCGACCAGTGAGTGCCACACGTCAGCGGAGTACAAGAGCGCAATCATCGCGGCGGGTGAAGACGATATCGTCCTCACGGAGCGACTCACTGGAGTACCGGTGTCCGTGATTCGTACGCCTTATGTCGAGCGCCTGGGCACGAAGGCCAGTCCACTCGCCCGCAGACTGTTGCGCCATCGGCGCACCAAGCACTGGATGCGTACCTGGTACGCCCTTCGCTCGCTGCGGCAGCTCAAGCGAGCGTCGCTGGGCCAGTCACGCGATGACTACTGGCAGGCCGGGAAGAGCGTTGCTGGGATCCACGAAGTGGAGCCGGCCGGCGTTGTCGTGCGACGGTTCGCGGCGGCACTGCGCGCCGCCGCGGCGTGAAGGCGCCCCGGCCCGGTCACTCGCGCGCCTTGTCGGCGACAGCGACTGTCGGGCTCGGGGCTCGTCAGGATACTATCCCCCTCACCCCTTGGTGACGACTCCGCACGCGATCCGTGCGCCGGCGTTACCGGCAGGGTCGCTCTTGTAGTCATCGGCCGTGGCATGGACTACCAGCGCCGAGCCATCATCGTCGAACAGCCCATTGGCGCCGTCGTCCAGCGACACCATCGTCGAGAGTAACTGGAACTGCGTGGCACCGCTCTCCGGCACGCTGACGTTGGGCATGTCACCCCCGTGCATCCCGGCGGGGTTCTCTATCCCGTGCTGCCTGTTGGTAGGATTGAAGTGTGGACCGGCCGTCGTGAACGGTGCCTGGCAGACTCCCACCGCGTGGATGTGGAAGGCGTGCGTGCCTGCCGGTAGGTCGTGCAGCTGGGCAGCGATGAGCACGCCGTGCGGCGTCTGGGTGAGAGTCGCCGATCCAACGGATTTGCCCGCGGCATCGGATAGCTCGGCGTGCGCGGTCACCCGCGCCGGGATTGTCGCGATCGCGGTCCCACTCGCGCATCCGAGGGCGGAGAGGGCCAGGACAGCGGCGGAGATGTATAGAGCTCGCATTGGCCAGAGTGATTGAGGTGAACTTTGAGCTACGATTGCCGAGTGCTCGGGAACTGTGGTATGGCGACCTCTCAGAGCTTGCCATCCACGAGTCTGCGCCGTGCCTCCTGAACGCGCTCGACTGCTTCCTGCGGTGTGGCTCCTACCGCTCCAACATGCCCCATCTTGCGGCCGGGGCGCGGAGTCTTGCCGTAGAGATGCACGCGAACACCTGGCATCTCCAGTGCCCGCGACCAGGACGGCGCGGTGGCACCCAGCCAGAGGTCGCCAAATAGGTTGGCGATCGCAGCCGGTCGCACTACATCGGTCGCACCCAGCGGCAGATCGCACACCGACCTGACGGCCTGCTCGAACTGGCTGGTGAGCACGGTGAGCTCGGTGTGGTGAAAGCTGTTGTGCGGCCGCGGTGCGAGCTCGTTCACGGTGAGGGTCCCGTCGCGCAGGACGAAGATCTCGGTCACCAGTAGTCCTACGACATCGAGCGATTCGGCGATGCCGAGCGCTATCTCGCTGGCGCGCGCCGCCATCGATTCGCTGACCGGGGCCGGGATGACCGACCAGTCCAGGACTCCGTTCACGTGATGGTTGCGGGCTGGCACGTACACCGCCGTCTCTCCGCCGGGGCGGCGAGCCACGAGTACCGATATCTCCATCTCGAGATCGAGCGCGCGTTCCACCACGCAGGCGCCGCCGCCGAGCGAGCGCCATGCCTCGGCCACCTGATCGACGCTCGTGAGCCGGAATTGCGAGCGTCCGTCGTATCCACCCTTGCACAGCTTGATGAACGCCTGGCCGCCAGCGGCGCTCGCCGCGGCCGCGAGCTCCGCCTCGGTGGTAGCCTCCCAGTAAGGACCCAGGGGGAAACCGTGCGAGGTGAGCCACTTCTTCTGTCTACCGCGATCCTGCACGGTGTAGAGGACGTGAGCGCCGGGGCGTACTGGTGCGTGCTCGGCGGCGGCGCGCATAGCGTCCACATGGATCTTCTCGATCTCCACAGTGACGACGTCGACAGCGCGCGCGAGCTCGGCTGCGGCGGCCACATCATCGAAGGGCGCCGCGATCACCCGGTCTGCCAGTGCGCCAGCGGCGCAGTCCGGGTTTGGGTCGAGCACGATCACATGATAGCCCAGCGTGCGCGCGGCCGCGGTCATCATGCGACCCAGCTGACCTCCGCCAAGGATGCCTAATGTGCCACCGGGGAGAATGGGCATCACAGCGGTGCTTCCTGTTCCAGCACCTCGCGCGTGCGTGCAGCGCGCCACGCGCGCAGGCGCTCGCGAACCTCGGGGTGCGCCAGCGACACGATGGCCGCGGCCAGAAGCGCGGCGTTGGCGGCGCCCGGCTTCCCGATGGCCAGCGTGCCTACCGGAACTCCCTTGGGCATCTGTACGATGGAGAGCAGGGAATCGAGCCCGTTGAGGAGTGTGGCGGGTACCGGGACGCCGAGGACGGGAAGCAGCGTGTGCGCGGAGATCATCCCCGGCAGATGTGCTGCGCCGCCAGCCCCGGCGATGATGACGAGAAGCCCGCGTTCCTCGGCGGTTCTGCCGTAGCTTGCCATCCGGTCGGGCGTGCGGTGTGCTGAGACGATCTGCGTCTCGTACGGGATCTGGAGCTCCGAGAGAATCTCACCGGCGCCGGCAAGGTATTGCATATCGCTCCGGCTACCCATGACGATCCCCACCCACGGCGCTACGCCGCTTCCCTCGCTCTGTTGCTTGGATGCCATTTGGTTTTGTGACGTGGAGCATCCATCGGTATCGCTTGCCGGAACAGCGTTGCGTTGGCGCCGGAGCCCGGTGATCGGCGCCGATGGGTGCGGTTCATATCGGTGTGTTGGTGCGGAGTAAGCTACGCCGCTGGCGAGTCGTGCGCACCTGTGAAGCCATCCGCAGTGGCGAGACTGGCCGCGTCGCTCGGCAGATCTGCCAGCGCCGGAGGCCCGGGGCCGGATGCGACAGAACCCACCCGCATTGCGAGTGGGTCCTGTATCTAGTTGCGGCACGACCGTCCCCGGATTCGTCCCCGGAAGCCAATGGATGCATCGTGCGGGCGGGGCGCTCTAAATCATTGTGTTGTTGAAGCTCGCGAGGTGGGACTCGAACCCACGACCCACGGATTAACAGTCCGTTGCTCTACCGACTGAGCTACTCGCGAATGTTGGAGACGTGCTCCGTTGGAACCTTCAAACTTAAGGTGGCCATGCCGGACGTGTCAAGAAAAACGACACACGCCGGCTGCTACGGGGTGGCCAGGCGGTGTGCCGGGGGCCTGGAATCCGACCTGGCAATCGTGGCGAGTGCGGGCTGGTCGAGCACACCACGCAACCACCTCCCCGTGTGGGAGGCTTCCACTCGCGCCACGTCTTCCGGCCGGCCCATCGCGACCACCTTACCGCCGCCCCCGCCACCTTCGGGACCGAGATCGATCACCCAGTCCGCAAGTTTGATGAGGTCGAGGTTGTGCTCTATGATGACCAGTGTGTGGCCGTGATCCACGAGCCGCTCGAGCACCAGCGCCAGCCTCTTCACATCCTCGAGGTGGAGGCCCGTGGTCGGCTCGTCCATCACGTAAAGCTTGCGACCCTCACGACGTCCGGCCCGGGTGAGCTCGCGGGCGATCTTTATACGTTGAGACTCGCCGCCACTCAGCGTGGGCGCCGGCTGCCCCAGGCGGAGATAGCCGAGCCCCACCTGTTGCAGCTGCCAGAGTGCCTGCCCCAGTTTTTCCTCGCGCGGGAAGAAGCGGATAGCCTCGTCCACCGTGAGGTTCAGAACATCGTGGATGTTCTTGCCGTTGACGGTTACCTGGAGCACTTCGGGCTCGAACCGCTTGCCACCGCAGTCGTCGCATGGCACGTATACGTCGGCCATGAAGACCATCTCCACCTGGAGCTGCCCCGCGCCCTCGCACGCCTCGCACCGCCCACCCCGGGTGTTGAAGCTGAAGGTCCCCGGGGTGTAACGCCGCTTCCGCGCCAGCGGCTGACTGGCAAAGATCCGTCGTATCTCGTCGAAGGCCTTCACGTAGGTCACGGGATTCGATCGCGGAGTCTTCCCGATGGGGCTCTGGTCTATGAGCACCACGTCGGAGAGTGACTCCCAGCCGGTGAGCGCGCTGAAGTCGCCCACGGCCTCGCCAAGATGACGCTTGGCGGTGTGATCGCCGTGCAACTGGAGCTCGAGCGCCCTGTAGAGCACGTCGTGAACGAGCGTGCTCTTGCCCGAGCCAGAGACGCCGGTGACCGCGGTCATCGCTCCGAGCGGGATCTCGATGTCGGCGCCCTGCAGGTTGTGCTCGCGGGCGCCGGTGAGGGTCAGCCAGCGCGGTCCGAGCGCTCTGCGCTCCTCCGGCAGGGGAATGGATTTCGCGCCGGTGAGATAGGCGCCGGTGAGTGGACTCTCGGCGGCCGCGCTGACTGGTCCTGTGAAGACCAGTTGACCGCCCCGCTCGCCGCTCGCCGGCCCCAACTCCACCATGTAGTCGGCGGCGCGAATGGCATCGAGGTCATGCTCCACCACGAGCACCGTGTTCCCGCCATCTCGCAATCGGCGCAGCAGGTCGAGCAGTCGGCTCACGTCGCGAGGATGCAGTCCTATGGATGGCTCGTCGAGCACGTAGAGCGTGTCCACGAGTCTGGATCCCAACGAGTTGGCCAGCGCTATGCGCTGCGCCTCGCCGCCTGACAGCGTGCGCGCGGTCCTGTCGAGTGACAGGTAGCAGAGCCCCACATCCACCAGGAATCGTGTACGCGAACGCGCCTCTTCGAGGATGTTGGTGGCGATCTGCTCCTCGTAAGGTGCGAGGCAGAGCTCATCGAGCCAGCGCGCAAGCTCGTCTACCGGCAGCGCGCAGACCTCAGCGATGGTTCTGTCGGCAACGCGCACGTGGAGCGCCTCGGGCTGCAGCCTGGCGCCGTGGCAGTCGGGGCATTCGCGTGCCGTCTGGTACTGTCGCAGGAAGACGCGGATGTACTGTTTGTAGCGCTTCGCCTCGAGGTCGCGCAGGAACGGGAAGATGCCCTTGTAACCCCGACCGGTCCGGTGCAGGAGCAGTTCCCGGTGCTCCGGCGCGAGCTCGCTCCACGGTGCGTCGGAGTCGATGCCGTTAGCGCGCGCGAACTCCGCGAGGGCTCGGCGCTTCTTCTCGTAGCGCGGCTTGCTCCATGGATCGATTGCCCCGGCGCTCAGCGAGCGCTCGGGGTGCGGGATGATGAGTGCTTCGTCGTATTCCAGCGTTGCCCCGAATCCGTTGCAGGTGGGGCACGCACCGCGCGGGCTGTTGAACGAGAAGAGCTGTGGACTCGGCACGGTTCCACGCGTTCCATCGTCGGGACACTCGAAGTGCTCTGTGAATCGCAGCCGGAAGCCGGCCTCCGGCGCCGCGGTGCGAGCCACTGGCCCTACTGCGAGCGGATCTCCGGCGGCGGCTTCCGCGACGGTGCGAGAGGGGTTGGCGGCATCGCCGAACACGACGCAGTCCCCGTCACCCTCCGCGAAGCAGGTTGCCACCGCATCCGCGAGGCGCCCCCGAGCTTCGGGCGACACCACGAGGCGGTCGGCCACGACGATCAACTCGCGAGCGGTGGTGAGATCGGGCGTACCACTGGCCAACTGATCGAGGTGATGCGTGGTGCCATCCACGAGGACACGCAGGAATCCCTGGGCGCGCAGGCTCTCCACCACTGTGTCGTGCGAGACGCGCTCGCTGAGCCGCAGGGGGAATCCCACGGAGAAGCGGGTGCCCTCAGGGAGAGCGAGTACCGCATCCGTGACCGACTGCACCGTATCTGGGCGCAGCTCGCGGCCGCATATGGGACAGAAGGTGTGGCCCACCCGCGCCCAGAGGAGTCGGAGGAAGTCGTAGATCTCGGTGGCCGTCCCCACCGTGGAGCGCGATGTCTTGGTGGGGTTCTTCTGCTCGATGGCGACGGCGGGCGAGAGGCCGTCGATGTGGTCGACGTCCGGCTTCTCCATGCGCTCGAGGAACTGCCGGGCATACGCGGAGAGCGACTCCACATATCGCCGCTGACCTTCGGCGTAGATGGTGTCGAACGCGAGCGACGACTTCCCTGAACCCGACGGGCCGGTGATGACCGTGAAGGCCCCTCGGGGGATCTCCACGTCGAATCCCTTGAGGTTGTGCTGTCGCGCGCCGCGGACGACGATGTGGGACTTCATCGGTTGAAAGATAGCGGTGCGCTGTCCGAATAAAAGCCGATAACAGGCGCTGGCCACCTATCACCGGTCGGTGCTACTCACGTCATGGTCTGTAGCGCACGAGGAGCCTGCCGATCAACAGCACTGCTACCGCACCGACTGTGGCGACTGCGACTGAGCGAGGGTCGAAGCGACTCTGGCTGATGTCCCCCCAGCCGGCCAGCGATGCCACCCAGCCACCGAGCAGAGCCCCCGTGATGCCGAGGGCAATCGTGATGATGCACCCGGCGGGGTCGCGTCCCGGAACCAGAAATTTCGCGAGCGCACCGGCGATGAGGCCGAGGATGATCCAATGAAGCCAGAGGGGCATGTGGGACAGTAAACTCGGGCGCGGGTAAGGTGCTGAGCCGGTATGCCGCGCACGGCATGCCGGCCCCAAGATATCCTCGCATCCGAGCCGTGGTGCATCCCGCATCGCCGGTGCGGGGCACCAGCTTCAGCAAGAGAGAAGTCGAGTCCGCATCTGGGGAAGTGAGCGGTGAGCGCGGGCTGGAAGGGAAGTGTAGGCGCAGCGGGAAGAAAAAGGAGGGAGCTGTGGGCGGATTGGCAACCCGCCCACGCACTGCTATTCCCCCAACTCTCCGAAACGCCCCGGGTGTCCCCCGCACCGCTATGGTGTGCGGCGCACCGCCAGGCGATAGATCCAGAGCAGAATGACAGCGCCGACAATCGCCAGAACGATGCTCCAGATGCCGAAGCCGTTCAGCCCGCGTCCCATGATCAGGCTGCCAATCCACCCGCCGATGAACGCTCCGACGATTCCGATGATGATCGTCACGATGAAGCCGCCGGGGTCGGTACCCGGCATTATGGCCTTGGCGATAATTCCCGCGATGAGGCCCAGGACGATCCATGCGATTATCCCCATACCTCCTCCATGTTGAGCCGGTGCCTTCGCGTGGCCAAGCGGCCAGCGATTCCATCGAAGATGCCTGCTACGCAACCCACGTACCAAGCGCTGCGGCTTGCCTGCTTCCCCAGCGTGGAATAGCTTCGAGGGGTCGTAAATCATCACGCCAGGGTCGCGCCACAGCTGGTCGGTGACGCGTGGTCGAGGCCTCACGGCCGCGGAACATGGTGGAAACACAGCAGAGTCTTCCCGCGTACGGATGGACGGGTTCGCTGTCCACTGACGCGTGCCTTTTCTCCCACGGATGAGTCGCAAGTGCAGCTCGAGGTCGGTCAGGGCACGAACACCGGGATGATACGGTCGGGTAATGAAGACAACTTCTTCTCCGACCCGAGTCACGGTCTTTTCGTGGTGGCGGACGGGATGGGTGGGCACGCCGCTGGCGAGGTTGCCAGCGAGATGGCGGTCGGCATCGTCGCCGACTGTTTGCGAGAGTTATTCTCGCTCGGCGAGGATGCGGCAGCACGTGCCATAGAGCAGGCCGTGCAGCGCGCGAACGCGGCCATCTACGAGCGCACGCTCACCGAGACCGAGAAGCACGGGATGGGAACCACGATCTCGGTCCTCACGCTGCGCGACGGACGCTATCTCATCGGTCAGGTTGGCGACTCGCGCATCTACCTGCTGCGCCAGGACAATCTGCTGCAGCTCACCAAGGACCATTCGTACGTGCAGGAGCAGGTGGACGCCGGAGCGCTCACACCGGAGCAGGCGCGTTACCATCCGTACAGCAATGTCATCACTCGTTGCGTCGGTGCTGGAGCCAAGGTACAACCCGACGTCTACACCGGCGACGCGCTGCCGGGCGACACTTTCCTGATCGCCAGCGACGGTCTCACGGGAATGGTGGACGACCGTCGGTTGCGGCAGCTTCTGGCTTCGCGCGCTCGCGCACAGCGCGTGGTCGACGCGTTGATAGCCGAAGCCAATGGGCGTGGCGGTCTCGATAACATCACGGCCATCGTTGTTCGCGTGATCGGCGAGGGCGAGGATTCCACCTTCTCTACCGGAGCCGCCGACGCCGTGACGGTCCATCCGAATCCTGACGCCTCCCGGCGCACCTGACATGGCCGACGATACTGTTGCTTCCATCTCCGAGCTCTATCTCGGCAACATCCTCTACGCACTGGAAGTGGCCGCGCACGCGATCGAGGAGCAGGGCCGCCCGGACGATGCGGCATTCTACCGCGGGATCGCCCGGAAGTTGGCCGAGGCGCGGGGGCGAGAGGGGAAAGAAGAGGGGCCGAGATAAACTGCAGGGATCAGGAAGCAGGGACCGTGAACTACAGGGATCAGGGATCAGGGATCAGGTAACTACGGGGGTCAGGGTGCAGGGGGCAGGGTTCAGGAACTGCCTCGGCGTAAAGAGCTCTACGCCACGAGCCCTTTCTGATCCCTGCTTCCTGATCCCTGCGAAGTGGTGAGGTCCTGAAGACCGCAGGGGGCTCCGCTGGAGCCCCCTGCGGTCTTCAGGAC
>DATCXG010000356.1:0-3600 GCA_036565945.1 Gemmatimonadaceae bacterium | reverse complement strand
TTGAATTCGCACGCCACAAGTGTGCTCTCGATGACAGCCACTCCAGCGAGTTCGCTCCGAACTGCGCCAACCCGGTGATCTCACTCATGGAATCGCAGCAGCACGTCACCGACATGGGCGGCACCATGCGACTCGGTGCCTACCCGTGCCGCATCAAGCCGGGATCCCTCGCGGCCGAGACGTACAAGGTGCTTGAGATCAGCGAGAGGCACAGGCACCGCTACGAGTTCTCCAACGGCTACCGCGAGATCTTCGAGAAGAACGGAATGCGCTTCAGCGGCCTGTCACCGGATGGCGCCCTCGTGGAGATCATGGAGCTCCCCGACCATCCGTGGTTCGTGGGTTGTCAGTTCCACCCGGAGCTGAAGTCGCGCCCGACACGCCCCCACCCGCTCTTCACGGGCTTCGTGGGGGCAGCGCTGCGCGCGAAGAGAGCACGCGCCGAGTCGCGCGAGTTGAAGAGCTACGCGGCCACCGCGAGACCCGCGTGACAGCGGCGTTCCGCACAGACAAGCTCTTCCTGATCGCCGGTCCATGTGTTGCCCAGGACGACGATCTCAATTTCCGCGTGGCCGACGTCCTGGTACGTCTCGCCGAGCGCGTGCCTGGGGGTATCATCTACAAGGCAAGCTTCGACAAGGCCAACCGCTCCAACGCCGGCGCGCACCGCGGGCCCGGACTCGATGAGGGCCTGGCCGCGCTCGACCGCGTGCGCCAGCACTCCGGCCTCCCCATCCTCACCGACGTGCACCTCCCCGACCAGTGTTGCACCGTGGCCAGCGTCGTGGATGTCCTCCAGATTCCGGCCTTTCTCTGCCGACAGACCGACCTTCTCCAGGCAGCCGGCGCCACGGGTAAGCCGGTGAACATCAAGAAAGGGCAGTGGATGGAGCCCGAGGCTATGCGTGGAGCGGTGGATAAAGTGCGCGAGTCTAGCCCGCAAAACCCCCGCCCGGAACCGCGGATCGCAGTCACGGAACGTGGCACCTTCTTTGGTTACGGGGATCTAGTGGTGGACATGCGCTCGTTCGCGCGCATGAGGCAAGCGTGCGCAACGCCGGTGATCTTCGACGGCACCCACAGTGTTCAACGTCCTGGCAGAGGCCAGGGAGGAGCCAGCGGCGGGGCCAGGGAATTCATTCCTCCGCTCGTGCTTGGCGCCATCGCCGCAGGCGCCGATGGGCTGTTTCTGGAGACACATCCCGATCCGGACCATGCCCCCAGCGATGGGCCCAACATGATCCCGCTTGACGAGCTCGGCGCTCTGGTGGACCGAGCGGTGGAGGTATGGAACGCATGCCGCCGATGATCGATGCCGCACTCGCGCAGCGCATCCGCCTCGTCGGCCTCGACGTGGACGGCGTCCTCACCGACGGCGGGATCTACCTGGGCGACGTGGGCGGGACATCCATGGAGTTCAAGCGCTATGAGATCCAGGATGGGCTCGCGGTCCACTTCCTTCGCTCGACCGGAATTCTGGTGGTGATCGTGACTGGCAGGGTATCCGAGAGCGTGCGTATCCGCGCTACCGAGCTGGAGGTCGACGACGTCGCCCAGGATGCGCAGGCCCGCAAGCTCCCCGCGTTCCGTCGCATACTGGAGAAGCACCATATAGCCCCCGAGGAGGCGGCCTTCGTGGGCGATGACTTTCCCGACCTGGGCATTCTGCGCACCGTTGGACTACCGGTCGCCGTGGGGAACGCGGTGCCAGAGATCCGAGCGGCCTGCAAGCTCCAGCTCCAGCGGCACGGGGGGCACGGCGCGGTCCGCGAGTTCACGGAGATCCTCCTCAAGTCGCGCGGCGAATGGGATGCGGTCGTGGAGAGGTACGTGGCCACCCGCTCGGGAGCACCGTTGGAGGTGCTCCGGTGAACGCGCAGGTGCTGGAGGCCGGGCGCCGCGTGATCCGCATGGAGCGCGACGCGCTCACCGAGGTTGAGTGCCGACTGGGCGAGTCGTTCGTGAGTGCCGTGGAGATGATCGCGGAATCGAAGGGTCGAGTGATCGTCGCCGGCTTGGGGAAGAGCGGCCTGATAGCCCGCAAGATCGCCGCGACTCTCACATCCACCGGAACACCCGCAACGTTCCTGCACCCGGTAGACAGTGTTCACGGCGACCTGGGAATCGTCGGACCAGCCGACATCGCAATCCTGCTGTCGAAGAGCGGGGAGACGGCCGAATTGTTTCCTCTCCTGGAGCAGTTGCGTCGTCTGGGGGTACAGATAATAGCGATCACAGGTGCGCGCGAGTCGACGCTCGGCCGCCATTCTGATGTGGTGCTCGACACCTGCGTGGGCGAGGAAGCATGCCCTTACGGCCTGGCGCCGACCACCAGCACGACGGCCGCACTGGCCATGGGCGACGCGCTCGCCGTCACGCTGATCGAACGCAAGGGATTCAGGCCCGAAGATTTCGCGCTTCTCCACCCGGGCGGATCGCTCGGCAAGAAACTTCTTACGCGCGCGCGCGATGTAATGGTCACGGAGATGCTCCCCATGCTGCACTCGGATTCAACCATGCGCGAAGCCGTCGTGCTCCTCGCCCAGCGGCGCGGAACGGTGGCCATCGTGGACGACGATCTGCACGTACTCGGCGTCGTCACCGCTGGCGACCTCACCCGCCTGATGGAGCGCGATGACGACATATTCAAGGTGGGCGTATCTCAGATAATGAATCGCGCTCCCAAGCTGGCGCGCGCCAACGAGCTGGGCAGCGCAGTGGTGTATCGCATGGAGCAGTTCAAGGTGATGGCAATGCCTGTGCTGGACGATGATGATCGAATGATCGGGATGGTCCACCTGCACGACCTCATGCGCGCGGGGGTCGTTTGAGTCGCGCTACACGCATTCCTCGCGAGTCTTCACCAGTTGCGCGCGCGGCTGGGACGGCGACTCCCGTGAGAATGCTGCTCCACCGGGGCTCGCACGTCGGGAAGGTGGCATTGCTTGCACTGGCGGCGCTCACCCTGGCATGCAACAGCGGCACCGAGCCGCGTATCACCGCCGCGAACCCGTTGGCAGATTCCGCCGATCAGGTGATGTTCGGCGTCAGCACCATGATCACCAATCGTGGCGTGCTACGCGCCCAACTGGGAGCAGATACGGGTTACTTCTTCGACGGCAACACGCGCGTCGAGGTGCGTCATGAGAGAACAGTGTTCTACACCGCCACTGGCCAGCAGAACGCGATTCTGACCTCGGTGGAGGGGACCTACAATATCCGGAGAGGGCAGATGGAGGCGCGCCAGAGCGTGGTGGTGGTGACCACCGACGGCAAGCGCCTCGAGACCGAACAGCTCCGCTACGACCAGTCGACCAACCAGATCAGTAGCGACAGTTCCTTCGTGCTCACGGAGCCCACGCGAACACTTCGTGGCGTCGGCTTCACCTCCGACCCGGATCTCACCAACCTGCACGTGAACAAGGTGACGACTGGCAGCGGTTCCTTCACCCTCCCAGGGACGGGCCCATGAGGTGGGAAGCGCCGGCAACAGCGCCAGCGACACCGCGCCGCGCGCTACCAGCGACGCTGGTCGTGGTGGCGATGGTGGTGGCCCTGGCGGTCTTCTTCACGCTCGGCGCGGCGCCTCTGGCGACGCAG
>DATCXG010000339.1:0-2093 GCA_036565945.1 Gemmatimonadaceae bacterium | reverse complement strand
GTGAGTAGCGGAGCGGCCGTCACGACGGAAGCGTAGCTCTCCCTGGCCGCGGTCACTCCTGCCGCATCCAGAACGAGTGCGTATCCACACCCGCGGCCGTAGCGTTGACCTGCAGTAGCTCGCTGCCGGCGTTGTTCATGAGAATCACCGTGCCTGTAGCCGGAGGTACATCCGGGTTGTCCGATGTCTGGCTCCAGCTCGAGCCACTCACAGTGTAGGTGCCGCTGTCGGCGGCCACGGTGTCCACCGCGTCCGCCGAGGTCAGAACGATGAGGATCTCGTATCTCGCATCGTCGAGGCGGAGTGTACCCGTCGTGGCGGGAGGCGTGAGTGCTCGCTGCGGGATGATCTGGAAGGAGACGAGCGACCAGTCGCCAACCAGATCGGCGTTGCTCAGCTGATTGCCGGTAGAGTCATCGTCTCCGCATGAGCCGGCCACCAGCATGGCGGCCGGGAGCGCGAGGACCGAGAGTGCGCGTGCTGCCTTACGAAGCTGATTCATGGGCCACCCCTCGTGCCTGCTGACCGAAAGATTCGCCATCTCGATGGCGAGACCGTCACGGCAGCGACGCAGCAATATTCACGCTTGTCGGTGGTCACTAGCGGTCGAGCCTGCCCACGTCTACGATGGGAGAGTCAGCGATGCACTTCCGGCTCTCTCACCAGAGGACGCTGCATGGAAATCGAGTTCTTCGGCGCTGCCCGCGAGGTTACAGGCTCCTGCCACATCGTTCGGACGGCTGGCAAGACCATCCTTCTCGACTGCGGTCTCTTCCAGGGGAGGCGCAAGGAGTCGGAGGAGAAGAATCTTCGGCTCCCGGTGCCGGTGGACGAGATAGATGCGATAGTGCTGAGCCACGCCCACATGGATCACGCCGGGCGGCTCCCGTACCTCACGGCGAAGGGCTACGACAAGACCATCTGGTGCACTGCCGCGACGCGCGATCTCGCGGCCATCATGCTCGCCGACTCGGCGCACATCCAGGAGATGGACGCGAAGTTCCTGAGCGAGCGCAACCGCCAGGCCGTGCAGCCTCTCTACGACGGCGATGACGCGCGCCGCACCGTGGAGCGCATGGTGGGAGTGCCGTACAACAAGACCATAGACGTGCTCCCGGGCGTCACCGCCAGCTTCACCGACGCCGGCCACATCCTCGGCTCTGCGTCGGTGGTGCTCGAGGCTCGGGAGGGTGGGAGCAGCACGAGGCTCGTCTTCTCCGGCGACGTCGGACGCTGGGGGCTCGCCATCATTCGCGATCCGCAGCCGCCGCAGGGTGCCGACGCGGTGATCATGGAGTCCACGTACGGGAACCGCGATCACGAGTCGGTGGCTGGCGCGCGCGTGAAGCTCGCGAAGGTGCTGAGCGAGACGGCGGCGCGCGGCGGGCGGCTCCTCATCCCAGCCTTCTCCGTGGGGCGCACCCAGGAGATCGTCTACGGACTGCACGCGCTGGCGCTCGAGGACAAGATCCCGAGGATCCCCATCTACATCGACAGCCCCCTCGCTACCGATGCGACCGCCATCTTCGAGGCGCACCCGGAAGTCTACGACAAGAGCGAGGATCTCGTCCGCACCACGAACCAGCTCTTCCGCTTCGATCTCGTGAGGTATACGCGCGACGTGGAGGAGTCCAAGAAGCTCAACACGCTCAACGGTCCGATGGTGATCATCGCTGCTTCGGGGATGGCCGAGGGCGGTCGCATCCTGCACCACTTGCGGCACAGCGCCTCCGATCCGCGCAATACAATCCTGGTGGTGGGCTTCATGGCGGAGCACACGCTGGGGCGGCGCATCGTGGATCGCGCGCCCACGCTCAAGATCTTCGGTGACGAAGTTCCGCTGCGCGCCCAGGTGGAGATCATCAACGGGTACAGCGCGCACGCCGATCGCACGGAGCTCCAGCGGTGGCTCGACGCGGTGAAGGGCACGTCGCCTTCGCTCGACCGCGTCTTCCTGGTGCACGGTGAGCCCGACGCACAGGACGCCCTGGCCGGGCAGCTCGAGGGGCACGGCTACAAGGCGAGCTGCCCCGCACCAGGGACGAAAGTGGAGATCTGACGGCGGGCGGGGCAGGAGTCCGCGGGGCTCGAGG
>DATCXG010000316.1:0-5163 GCA_036565945.1 Gemmatimonadaceae bacterium | reverse complement strand
GCCTTCCTTCCAATCGCCAACTGGATTCCCGGCGGGCATGAGGCCAGCTGGTATCCGTTCATAGGAAGCGGCTTCCTCAGTGGGACCACGATAGCGCTGGGAGTCGGCGTCGTTCTGGCGATTCTGTCGGGCAAGATCGGAGGACTCTGGCGCGAAGGCGCCGTGGACAGAGTAGTCGGCCTATGGACTCAGCGCCCCGTTCTGGTGACACTGGCAATCGCCACCGTTGCGCTCGCACTCTACACATGGGTGGCGATCAACGTTCTCGGCGGTCGCCCACTGCTGATAGATGAGGTGGTGGAGCTATTTCAGGCGCAGATCTACGCCAGCGGGTCGCTGTCGCTCCCGGCCTTCCCACATCCCGAGTTCTTCAGCGGTATGCATCTGGTGGACACGCAAGGGCGCGTGTACTCGCAGTTCCCCGCCGGCGGACCAGCGATGCTCGCGCTCGGAGTGCTCCTCCACTCGCCGTGGCTCGTTGGTCCCTTCTTCGCCACCGTCGGAGTCGTCGCGTTCGCAGCCTATGCACGCCGCACGGAGCGGCGCCAGGGAGTAGCGCTGGCAGCTACGTTGATTTTTGCGTTCGCACCATTCGCGGTATTCATGTCCGGTTCGCACATGAACCACGTCACGACTCTCGCCTGGGTGATGATCGCGGTAGCAGCCTTGGCAGGCGTGATGACTTCGGAGAAACCGCGCCCGGCGATGGCGGCGGTCGCTGGCTTTGGCTTCGGTATGGCTGCCACCATCCGTCCGGTGGACGCGCTCGCGTTCGCGCTGCCAGCGGGTATCTGGTTCCTGGTGCGAGCGTTGCGCGATCGACGGCGCTGGCTCGACGCCATCCCCGCTGGAATCGGCGTTGCGGTACCGATGCTTGCGCTGATGTGGGTCAATACCCGCACCACAGGCTCCCCACTGCTTTTCGGCTACGAAGTCCTGTGGGGCAAGAGTCATCGGCTCGGCTTCCATTCCGCACCTTGGGGGATGTCGCACACTCCGGCACGCGGGCTCGAGCTGATCAACATCTACTTCCTGCGGCTGCAGACTTACTTCCTCGAATCGCCAGTGCCATCTCTCGTCCCGGCAATCGGAGCGTTGGCTCTGTCCCGACGATTGGACCGATTCGATCGCTATCTACTGACGTCGTCTGCATTGCTGATCGGGCTGTACTTCGCTTACTGGCACGACGGATTCTATCTGGGCCCGCGCTTCATGTATCTCCTGCTGGTTCCACTCGCGATCTGGACGGCGCGGCTCTATCCGCTTCTTCGGGAGCGGGTAGGTTCGGGCCTCGTCTACCGTTCGGTGGTATACGCATCACTGTGCGCCATCCTCATCGCGCTATTCGTCGACATTCCGATACGCACGCGTCAGTACAGTAACGGCCTCCTGACTATGCGCTGGAACGCCGATAGCTCAGCGGCAGCTTCCGGCGTCCAGAACGCGCTGGTGCTCGTGCGTGAGAGCTGGGGAGCGCAACTCGTCTCCCGCCTCTGGGCAATCGGAGTGCCTCGCAGTGAGACTGAGCTGTTATACAGACGAGTCGACGCGTGTGCCCTGAATCAGGCCGTAGGAACTCTGGAGGCCAGCAAGACGCGGGGTGTAGCGGCTCTCGAAGCCCTGCGTCCACTTCTCGGCGACTCCGCTCGCTTGGTCGGCTCGCCCGTATCCCCGGATACAACTGAGCAGTACCTACTCGGCAGCAAGTACTCGGCTGACTGCGTGGCCCGGATCGCCGACGACCGGCAGGGCTTCACTCTCTTCACACCCCTCTTGCTCGCCCACGGCGGCGGCAACATATACGCACGCGATCTCCACGGCCGTGACACGTTGCTGGTCCACGCGTTCCCGAATCGGCCGCTCTTTCTGCTCAAGCCGGCGACGGCGAAAATCGGGGAGCCACCTCGATTCTATCCTATCTCCCGCGACTCGCTGGAGCGGGCTTGGCATGACGCTACTCGCTGAACCGCCGCTCGGCGAGCCGCACGCCCGGGAAGTCGACGTGCCGAGGCCCGCCTCGCGGACCATCGCGCCACTCATCGCCCTGTTAGTCGCCGCGCTCGCCTTCCTCCCCATTGCCAACTGGATTCCCGGCGGTAACGAGGTAGAGTCGTATCGCTCCGTCACGAGCGAGTGGCTGAACGGTTCCACGATTGTGCTCGGCGTCGCCATCGTCGTGACGATCCTCTCGCGCAAGCTGCCTTCACTCTGGCGCGAAGATCCCCTCGGGCGCGTGATCGCACTCGCCAGCCGCCGGCCACTGCTGACAGCTACCGTGATCGCTGTACTGGCTGGAGCGCTGTATTGCATTATCGCGCTCGCGATCCTCGGTGGCCGGCCGCTCAACCTCGACGAGATGGTGCAGGTCCTTCAAGCCCAGATCTTCACTCAGGGCCGGCTCTCTCTCCCACTCTCCCCTCACCCGGCGTTCTTCAGCAGTATGAACGTCGTGGAGACGCACGGACGCTACTTCGCGCAGTTTCCCGCCGGAGGACCGGCCATGATGGCGATCGGCGTTCTCCTCGGCGCCACATGGATCGTAGGCCCTCTCTGCGGTGCGATCACCGTTCTGGCTTTCGCCATCTACCTCCGCTCCGCCGAGCCACGCCAGGCGATCGCCCTCGGAGCCCTCCTCCTGTTCGCGTTCGCGCCGTTCGTCTTCTTCGTATCCGGATCACACATGAACGATGTCACATCGCTCATGTGGACTGCCATTGCCATTGCGGCGATGGCTACGGTATTCAGCGCCGATCAGCCGCGCCCAGCGCTCGCGTTCCTCAGCGGGCTCGCCTTCGGGTGTGCAGCGACTATACGGCCAGTAGATGCCTTCGCGTTCGCGCTGCCAGCGGGCATCTGGTACCTGGTGCGTGCGCTTCGCGAGCGCGCTCGTTGGCGCGATGCGATCCCCGCGGCCATCGGTGTCGCTATCCCGTTGGCGGCTCTTCTATGGATCAACGCCCGTACCACCGGTGCTCCTCTGCTCTTCGGCTACGAGGCGCTCTGGGGGAAGGCGCATAACCTGGGCTTCCATGCTGCTCCCTGGGGAACGGTACACACACCCGCACGTGGCCTGGAGCTGATCAACATCTACTTCCTGAAGCTGCAGACGTACGCCTACGAGTCGCCTCTGCCTTCACTCGTACCTCTCATCGGTGCTCTCTTCCTGGTCCGAAGACTGAGCCCCTTCGATCGGTACCTTCTTGCGGCGTCGGGGCTATTGGTCGCGCTGTACTTCTGCTACTGGTTCGGCGGATTCTACCACGGCCCACGCTTCGTCTACTTCCTCATGCTCCCCATCGCGCTCTGGACCGCGCGCTTCCTCCCGCTGCTCGCCGAGCGCTTCGGAAGAGGAAGCCCCGCCCACCGTGTTGGCGTGTACGGCCTGATGTGCGCCGGACTCGTTGCGCTGGGGGTCTCAGTTCCGTTTCGCGCGAGCCAATACGCGGATAGCTACGTCACCACGCGCTGGGATGCCGACAGCGCCGCCGCGGCCTCCGGCGTGGAGAGCTCGCTCATCTTCGTCCGCGAGAGCTGGGGCGCCCAGATGGTAGCGCGGATGTGGGCCCTCGGCATCACCCGCAGTGATGCCGAGCATCTCTACTGGCAATCCGATGCCTGCGCGCTGGAGGAAGGTATTCATCGAGCGGAGAGCTCCGGCCTTCGTGGCCAGTCCGCGCTCGATGCGCTCACACCACTGATGCAGCCCGCGGGCTCGACGAAACCCAGCCCCTTCTCCCCCGATTCCAGCGAGCGCTACGTTCCCGGCACCACCTACACTCCTCGGTGCATGGTGCGGATAAACGAGGATCGCGCGGGCTTCACGATCTTCGCCCCATTCCTCCTCGCACACGGCGGCGGCAACATCTACGCGCGCGACCTCGGCGAGCAGAACGAGCTTCTCATCAGCGAATATCCCGACCGGCCGATCTACCTGCTAAAGCCCGTCACCTCCGAGGTAGGCGCGCCGTTCCAGTTCTATTCTGTGAAGAAGGATTCCCTCACTCGCACTCCTTCCACGTTATCAGCCTCGACCCCCGCTGATAGGTGAGGTACGAGTAGCCCCACTCCAGCAACACGCTGGCCCTGTTGCGGAAGCCGGCCAGATACAGGATGTGCACGAAGAGCCAGAGCCACCACGCCACCCAGCCGGACACCTGCAGCCGGCCGAAATCCGCGACTGCTTTGTTTCGCCCGATGGTCGCAAGGTTTCCCTTGTTGAAGTAATGGAAGGGCTCGCGATCCTTCTCGCGCAACGAGCGGATGATGTTCTTCGCGGCCCAGCGACCCTCCTGCATCGCAGCCGGCGCTACGCCCGGCACCAACTCACCGTTGGGCTGCTTGAACGCCGCCTGGTCGCCCACTACGAATACCTCCGGATGACCGGGGATCGATAGGTCGGGCTCCACCAGGACTCTCCCCTGCCTGTCCACCGGAGCGCCGAGCGATTCGCCAGTGTACGATGCCTCGTTGCCCGCTGCCCATAACACGGTGCGCGCGGGGATGAACTCCTCTCCTACATTGACGCCGAGCGGCGTGATGCGCGTGACGAGCGCGCCGGTCCGAACTTCCACTCCAAGCGCCCGGAGGTCGCGAGATGCATGTTCCGAGAGTTCCTCCGGGAACGACGGCAGTATCCTCGGCCCGCCCTCGAGCAGGATCACCCGGGTCTTTTTGGTATCGATACGCCGGAAGTCGCTGTGCATTCCGTGGTGCGCGACGTCGGGAATCATTCCCGAGAGCTCGACACCCGTGGGGCCACCGCCCACGATGACGAAGGTCAGCCACTCCTGAACTTTGACGGGATCGTCGCTCTTCTCCGCGTTCTCGAAGGCGAGCAGGAAGCGACGCCGGATCTCGCGCGCGTCCTCGATGTTCTTGAGCCCCGGCGCCAGATTCTCCCACTCCGGATGCCCGAAGTATGAATGCGAGGTCCCCGCCGCCACGATGAGGTAGTCGTACGACACATCCCGCACACCCGTCCCACCGTCAGCGACGACCACCTTTCGCTCCACGTCAACGCCGTGTACGTCGGCCAGCAGGACGGTGGTGTTCCCCTGCTTCCGGAGCAGCGACCGGATCGGCGAGGTGATGTCGCTCGGCGAAAGCACCGCCGTCGCCACCTGATAGAGGAGCGGCTGGAAGAGATGATGGTTGGTCCGATCG
>DATCXG010000315.1:0-2156 GCA_036565945.1 Gemmatimonadaceae bacterium | reverse complement strand
TGCGCCGCCAGCGATGGCGCCAGCGCCAGAATCCAGATGGCGCCGCACGTGCTCCACGCACTCAGGTAATACCACGGTTGGCGAGAAGCCGCCAGGGTGGCCGCGCCTCTACGCCAGGCTTTCATGTGGCACCTTCACCGTCGTCGTCTCCATGTACCATTCCAACCACGATCACCGAGCTCGGCGAGCCGAAGTCGTCGCCCGGGGCACGCGCCGCCGCGGGATCCGCCACCCAGGCGGAGTCGTTGACCACGAACGCATAGGCGTGCCTGCCTGGCTCGAGCGGCACTTCCACCGCCCAGACGCCGCGCGAGGAAGCCTCACTGAGCGGCGTGGCCCGGTCATCCCACCCATTGAAGTCCCCCACCAGCGAGACCCGCGATGCGGAGGGTGCAACGAGGACGAACTGTACCACCCGCGTCGACTCTTCCCGTGAATCTTTCGCGGCGCTCGCGTCCCGCGTGCGTGGCTCAGCTGGTGAGGTAGGAGGTATCAACGCAGATCGTACCGCCGGAGATCTCGCCTCCGGAGCAGTGGCCGCCGATGCCGCGATAGCGGGGGCCACTGCGCCTGATGCCGGCCGGGAGGAGCTCTCACGCGCCAATCCCACTGCCAACGCGGCCAGAGCAGCCACGCCTGCCGCTGTCGCGAGCCCTGAGAGCGGCGAGACCCGAAGTGTGCGCGGGGAAGTGAGCCAACGCCACGCCGCCGCCAGGCGTCCGGAAGGCGATTCGTGCTCGACCGCTTCGAGTATCCGCGCCTTCGCCGCCTCATTCGCCACCGGCTCGCGACGCAGCTCACGCGCGACCTTCGCGATCAACTCATCGCCGGCATCAAACATTGTGTACCTCCTGGAGCAACTCACGCAGCCGGTCGCACGCGCGCTTCACCCTCATCTTGAGAGCGGAGACGCCGACGCCGGTGGCCTCCGACATCTCCTCGTAGCTGAGCTCTTCCACGTGCTTGAGGAGAAACGCCTCGCGTGCCGCGGGCTCGAGGTCCAGCAGGGCGCGCGCGATCTCCTCCCTCCAGGCTGTCCGATCCACGGTTGGGTCTTCCGCCGCGGCGGTCCGCATCGCAGAGTCGGAATGCACGAACGTCTCTTTCCGCCGCTGACGCCGTGCCCCTATCGTGCGGCAGCGGTTCACTACGATACGCATCAACCATCCCGTAAATCGCTGTCTCTCCTCGTAACGACCGAGCGACCGATGAGCGCGCAGGAACGCGTCCTGAACCGCCTCTTCGGCGTCCTGCTCATCACCCAGCATGTGCCGGGCGAAGCGGGCGCAGCGATCGTAGTGGCGGTCGACCAGGATGCGGAAGGCACTCCGGTCACCCTCCAGTACGCGCCGAACCAGCGCTTCATCGGTCAGGTCCACTCAGATAAACCCTGGCAGGAGGCAACACGTCACAATACTACAGGTTGCTTCCCGAAGCTTGCGGAAGCAAGACGACAGGGTTCAGGGTGCAGGGTTCAGGGGGCAGGAACTGCCTCGGGATTGAGAGCTCCGCACCAGGAGCCGTTAACTGCCCCTGTCAATTCCCTCACCTCCTGAACCCTGAACCCTGCTCCCTGTAGTTTCAATTTCGGGACGACGGTGTCCAGCACCGGGGACATGGGAGGAGGCGCTGTTGGGCGGTAATTGCGTAATACCGCGTGGTATAAAGGGTTACATCTATTTCTCGGGACTCTTTTCATGGCACTGGCCGTGCACTCACCTAGGGTCTGCCATTCCCGATTATCCGGAGGATCGATGATTCGCTTCACGCTGACACTCTTGCTCGCCGTAGCGGCGCCGTTGGGGGCGCAGGGTGGGAGTAGTGGCGCGGAGAGGGGGCGAGGCGCCGGCAGGGACACCGGTGTCGTACCGGCCGATCATCGTCCGCCGCCAGGGATGTGTCGCATCTGGATCGACGACGTTCCCGCAGCCAGACAGCCGGCTCCCACCGATTGCTCCACGGCCATCCGTCGCCGTCCGCCCAACGCGCGGGTAGTCTTCGGGGCGGAGCTACGTGAGCCCAGGACCAGCGACGACCAGAGCACCCAACGGGCTCCGCTGGTCGATCGGCGCAGCCGGGGCATCGAGCGGCTCCGGGATATCGACCAGTCTCGGGCGGCCGACCCGTCCTCGACGACGGCCCAGCCGCGCTCGAGC
>DATCXG010000300.1:0-3228 GCA_036565945.1 Gemmatimonadaceae bacterium | reverse complement strand
TCGCGAGCCTCGGATGTCTCGGCGTCGAGTACGAGCCGGAGCGCCTCCACCTGCGAGCCCGTGAGTGGGGCCGCGGAGCCGTCGCGCAGCGCGCCAGGCTTCATCTCGGCGAAGAAGTTCACGGCCCGCGAGAAGATGCGCGTGAATGGGCTCGCCGGGCTGCGGCGCACGAGCCCCGCAGCCGAGTCCAGGGCCGGCGCGCGGTCGAACTCGCGCGTGAACACCAGCCCAGCTTTCTCCACCCCTCGCAACTCCAACCACTTCGCGAATATTATGGCCCAGCTCACCAGCGACATGACGGCGAGCAGCACGAGCACGAGTTGCGTGACCAGCGACCCACTGGTGATCATGTCGATCGGGGAGGTCGGGACCGCAGCACCCAGTTGCGGAGCCACAATACCCATCATGTCAGCGCCTCCGCGCGCCGCGCCACGAAATATTCGTATGTCTGCCGCAAACCGCGATCAAGGGTCATCTCGGGCCTCCAGCCCAGAACTCGCTCCGCCTTACCGTTGTTGACCGCTGAGCGACGCTGCTCGCCCGCACGCGCGGGCGCGTGCTGAATATCCGAGGTCGAGCCAGACACGCTCCTGAGCAGTTGGGCGAGCTCCACGACATTGGTCTCCACGGATGTGCCGATGTTGAATGCTCGGCTGTCCACCCCCGCTGCCGGCGGGAGATCGGCGTGCGAAGCAAGTACATTCGCCCGTGCCACGTCGCCCGCGTAAACGTAGTCACGGGTCTGGAGACCATCGCCGAAGACCGTCAGTGGCGCGCCGTCGATCAGCCGGCTGCAGAAGATGGCCACGACGCCCGCCTCGCCCAGTGGATCCTGACGTGGGCCGTAGACGTTCGCGTACCGGAGCGCAACTGTGTCGAGCCCGTGCACGCGCCCGTAATAGCCCATGTAGTACTCCACGCTGAGCTTCGCGGTACCGTACGGCGATTGTGGATCCTTGGGTGCTGTCTCCTCCGTGGGTGGCTCCACGAGGTCTCCGTAGACGGCTCCGCCAGTAGAGGAGAATATGAAGCGTGTGGTGGCCCCTCCTGCTGCACCATTTCCCACCCTTCCAGATGCCCGTACCGCCTCCAGAAGGTTGAGGGTGCCGAGGATGTTCCTTCCGGCGTCGGCCACGGGATCAGCCACGCTCTTGCGGACATCGATCTGCGCAGCGAGGTGGCAAACAACATCGTAGCGCCCCTCTCGCACGACTCGCGCGGCAGCGGCCGAGGTTATGTCGAGGTGGTGGAATTCGGCACCGGCCGGCACCTGCTCACGCTTACCGCTGGAGAGATCATCGATGACCGTGACGTCCGAACCTTCGGACACGAAGGCATTTGCCACGTGCGAGCCTATGAAGCCGGCCCCACCCGTGACCAGGATGCGTCGTCCCATCGTCAGCGCTCCTCGTCCGGCCGCGGTACCGAGAGCTCGATGTCGGCGGGTGATTCCTCCTGTTCGAGCGCGAACAGGTAGCGGAGGGCATCCACGATCGCGAGACCGTGGCCGTTAGCGGAGGCGGCGCGCAGTCGCACGCTCGGCTCATGAAGGAACTTGTTCATCAATGCCCGGGAAAAGTGTTCTATCGCCTCTCGGTCACCCGGCGGTAGGTGGCCGAGCCGCCGCATCGCCCGATGCAGCTCGTCGTCGCGAACGCGATCCATCTGGGAACGGAACATCTTCAGTACGGGAACGGCAGCGAGCCCCGCGAGCCAGGTCCAGAAAAGCTCTACCTCCCCGGCAATCACCTGCTCGGCGCTCGGCATCTCCTCGCGTCGGCGCTCGATGCTCGATGCCACGACGGCCTGCAGATCATCGAGGTCATACAGGAATACATTGTCCAGTGTTCCAACGACAGGATCTACATCACGTGGCAGAGCGATATCCAAGATGCACAGAGGACGGTCACGGCGCACCCGCATTGCCCGTTCGACGTACTCGAACTCCACGATGTGGTGCGGCGCGGATGTAGAGCAGAGAAGAACATCCACCTCGCTCAGTCGCTCCCAACATTCGTCGTAGTGCAGCGCCAGCGCGCCGTGCCGCCCCGCCAGGTCGCGCGCGCGCTCGAACGTGCGATTGGCCACGATCGCCGTCCGAACTCCCTCGCCCACGAGACGCTGGAGTGCCAGATCGGCCATCTCCCCAGCGCCCAGCACCATGGCGCGGCGTCCCTGAAGTCGCCCGAATATCTTTACGGCCAGCTGCACGGCCGCGGAACTGACCGATGCAGCGCCCCTTCCTATGGCCGTCTCCGTGCGCACCCGCGAAGCCACGAGAAGAGCGCTCTGGAATAGACGATTGAGAACCGCGCGCGATGCGGCGCGGCTCAGCTCCCAGGCATCCCTCACCTGCCCGTGGATCTGCGCCTCTCCCACCACCATCGAATCGAGTCCGGCCGTCACCCGGTAGAGATGTGTCACCGCCTCGCGGTCGCGTCGCACATAGCCGTAGGGCGTGACGTCGGCACCGAGGCGTGCGGAGAGTTGGGACCATATGGCGGTCACCGCATCCCCGGCCGCGCCAGGCTGCGACCCGTCCTGTGGTCCAGCGGGAGCATCTTCACTGCCCTCCACCGCGTAGACCTCGGTGCGATTGCACGTGGAGAGGAGCACAATCTCGCGGGCGCCGCTCGCCTCGCGAATAGCGGCAGCAACGTCACGAATCTCGCTCGCGGGGACATGGAGGCGCTCGCGCACGCCTATCGGGGCGGTGCGGTAGCTGACGCCGGCGACGATCAGCGCCATGCCGCCACCTCTTCAGCGAACCCGCCCGCCTCCACGCGCTCGCAGAACCCATCGGTCACCAGCGCGCCGAGCGCCCGGTTCCAGCCCTCCCGATCACCCGCATCGAGGAGGCGACGGCGCAGGACGGCGAGGGCGCTCACCGCAGCGGAATAACGGTCGTCGAACCGTTCCGCGAGCGCATCGCGAATACGTGCCGAGATAGCAGGCACCCCGCCGGCGGTGACAGCCACGATCAGATCACCACTCCGGTGACTGGCAGGGGTCACGAAGTTACCGGCCCCTGGCTCGTCCACGACATTGACGAGCTGTCCACGCGTGAGAGCGTCGGCCGCGACCCGAGCGTTGACATCGCGCTGGTTGGTGGCTGCCACGACCAGCGTGGCACCGGCAAGATCGTCCGAGCGGTACGCACGCTGGATCAGGTGGCAATGCTCCCCCGAGAGGCCCAGTGCGTGCACTCCGGCGGAGAACTCCGGAGCC
>DATCXG010000293.1:0-12392 GCA_036565945.1 Gemmatimonadaceae bacterium | reverse complement strand
GGCTCCGGCCGCCACTACTCTCGCCACTACCCTCGCTCCCGTCCCGCACACCACCGCACGCGCGCACGTGGGCCTCGAAAACCGAGAAGTCGAATGCACGCTCGGCCAGCTCCATGGACGCCGAGTAGCGCGGGTTGAGCTCGATCACGTGTGGGACTCCGGCCTGAGCGATGAAGTCGAGGCAGTTGACCCCCACGAGGGCGAGCTCGCCGGTGAGCGCCCGCGCCGACTCGGCGGCCGCCTCGAGCAGCGCGGCCAACGCGGCATGATCCGCGTCGCACGATGCGCTACCGTGCACGGCGTGGCGGGTGCCGGAGAGTATACTGCCGCAGTACTGGAATCCCGTGGCGCCGAACGCGGGGTCGCCCACGAGTTGGCGCGAGAGCGCGAACGGCACCGCGTTCCGACCGTCGGCCACGAAGACGATGGAGCCCGGGACTCCCGCGATGCGCTCCTGCAGCACGTGGCTCCGTGGGAGCTGGTCGCCCGGGTGCCACTCGGTGATCCCATGTCCGCCACCCGAGGCGCGCGGCTTGGCGAGCCATTCCGTTGACGACTCGGTGCGAAGCGCGCGGGCGCGTACCCTGGCCGCTGGTCGACGAGTGGCTCGGAGCAGACGCGCGAGGCCGAGCGGGTCGCGCGCGCGTGCCAGCACGTCGGGCGTGTTGCCCCAGAGTGCACGGCCGCGCGAGAGGAGCTCCACGGAGCTCGGGTAGTTCTCGAGATCCGAGACGTAGCACACCGCCTGGCAATCCAGATCGCGACTGGCGCGCGCCGCCGCGTCGGCGCTGTATGTCACGTTCAGGTCGCGCACCAGCGATTGTGACGGCACGGCGAGGTTGTCCATGTCGCCGAAGGCATCTACCGATACAACGGCGTAGCCCGCTCGCGCGGCTGACTCGACGAGTGCGCGTGTGGAGACGCCCGCCACCAGGACGCGCGGGCGGGTCTTCTCAACGGAGGTCGAGCTCGTGGCGCGCCGCATCGGCATCGGAAGGAATCGGGACCGGCAAGGTGACCGGCATTCAGTCGATGCCTAGCGTGTGGCGTGCGGCGTCTGGCGACACTACATAGAGGTGGTCCAGCACCGTCCCGGCGGCTTCGCGGATGCCGAGTGTGGCGACGAGCGGCTCGCACGCGCCGCCGGCGAGGCCGTTGGCGATGAGCGCGGCGCCCTGGGCCGCTTCCTTCGATACTCGGGCGACACCATCCAGCCGGCGCACGGGCGCGATCGGAGCCAGGCGGACGCCCAGCTCGCGCTCGATGCTCCCACTGCCATCGCCACCGCGCGCCATGCGGCCCGAGAGCAGGATCTCGTACGGGTGCGGCACCGATATGGTGAGCGCGGCGACCGCCTTGGCCGCGCTCTCGACGAACGCGGCGCGTGCCAACCGCTCGCGCTCGCTGGACGGCTCCGTCAGGCGCTCACGCGGATCGTCGGAGTCGCCGAGGATGCTCGACACGCCGCCCTGGAAGAGGAGCGACTTGGAGATCTTCCCGGCGAGGAACGCCACCTCGCCATCGAGCGCGCCCGCGGCTCGCGCTCCGAGTGGGCCGGCGGTACCGCCCATGCCATCCACGATCCGCCCTTCGCTCACCGCGATCGCGGCACTGAAGGCGCCGCCCAGTTCCAGCAGGATGAACGACACTTCGGAGAGGGCGCAGCCCCGGCGTTCCGCCTGACGATGGATGGCGAGCGCCGTCGCGCAAACTTTGTCGGCCGTACCCATGTCCACGCGGTTGATCTTGCGGTGTGCGGGGACGGATGGGAGATGCACCACGCCTGGCGTGAGGACCACCGGAAGCTTCGCGCTCGCGAGTGCCCGCACGAGGGAGCGCATCCCCATGATCCCTCCGTTCTCCCCCGCGGGTGCGAGGAAGGCGAGCCGCAGCATCTCATCGCTCACGCGCTCCACGGGCATGAGCGGCAGCCCGTACCCCGACGGTCCCGCGATCAGTGCCGCCCCAGCTCCCGCGAGCAGCTCCACGAACCCCGCCACGTCCGCCACCGCCTCGGCCGTAGGTATGGAGCGGTCGAGAAACACCGCCCCATCATGCAGCCCGCAGATGTCGATGCTGACCGTGCCGGGGTCGATGCCGAGGGTACGCATGGGAACTACGGGGTTCAGGGGAAACTACAGGGTTCAGGGTGCAGGGTTCAGGAGGTGAGGGAACTGACAGGGGGCAGTTAACGGCTCCTAGCGCAGACATCTCGACGCCGAGGTAGTTCCTGCCCCCTGCACCCTGAACCCTGCCCCCCGTAGTTACTCCTTCTCCTCTCGCGCTATCTCGGCGATGGTCTCGGCGTCGAGGACGAGGTCGTTGCGCTCGAACATGCGGGCGATGCAGGCCTTGTGGATACGCATCTTGAAGCCGCCAACGCCCAGGGCGCCGAAGGTGGTGACGCCATCGCGCTGCACGGCGTGGTCGGTGACCTCGATGCCCTCGATGCCGAGTGGGGGGACGGCGTTGAGGTCGCAGGCGACCAGCAGGCCAGGTCGGCCGGCCCAGGCGGAGCGGGGGACTAGAAGGACGCCGGCGGGACCAGTGTTGAGCAGAATCTCCGGCTTCACCTCGTCGAGCACCTTGGCCGCGCTGGAGCTGTCGCGCATCACCACGGGGTGCACCTTCCCTCCGAAACGCTCGGTGATCGCGGCGCTAACACGATCGCCCTCCTCGGGCTTACGCGACGTGATCGCGACATCGGCGCCAGCCTTCGCCAACAGGCCCGCGGCGCGTCTGCCCACCGGGCCGGTGCCCGCGGTAACCAGCACGCGCTTGCCATCCACGTTACCCACGGCGCGCACGATCTTCTCCACCGCCGCCACGGCCGTGGTGTTCGAGCCGTTGGAGTCGAGCATCATCGAGATGCGGAACGGGCCGAACAGGGCCTTCTGAGCCGCGGCGAGCAACTTCTCGCCCGCGCTCATGTCGGAGCCGCCAATGAAGACCGCGGTGTTACGCAGGTCCTTGGGTCCGCGTGTGAAGATGCAGCCGTGGATGAGGTCGCGGACATCGTTCTCCGCCACTCCTCCCCGGCTCATCACCTCGTCCGCCCCGGCATCGAAAGCAACGACGTTGTCGAATACGCTGGCCAGACGTGAAGAATCGAGTTGCAGTAGAAGCTTTTTCATGATGAAACTGGCTTCAGGGTTCAGGGTTCAGGATTCAGGGAACGGCTCGTGGCGCAGAGCTCTCTACGCCACGGTAGTTCCTGAACCCTGAACCCTGCCCCCTGAACCCCGCTTTTACGCTTCCGCGCCGGCTGCGAACGGGTGACGGGCGGTCTTCGCGCCGTTGATCACGTCGTCCGTCTTCGGCTGACCCTTCAGTGCGCGCGCAAGGGCTTCCTTGGTCGCGCGGTAGTTGAAGTCGTAGATCTTCTTGTCGTCCTTCGCATCCCAGTGGATGAACACGCCGACGAGAACGCAGTAGTCGTCGACCTTGTCACGCGGGATGACACCCTCGGATACAGAATCCACGACCGCGCGAGCAACGGCGGCCTGCGCCGGGCCGAACATCTGCACGGCTTGCGTTGCGCCCTTGATTGTGACCTTGTTGAAGAGGATCGTGTCGGGCTTCGCCGCGAGATTCGGGGTCACGACCGCCAGAAGGGTCGAGTGTCCCTCACGCTGCTTGGAGAGCCCGTCAACGAACGAAGCGCCAGCAGGCCCCGACTTCGAACCGATGATGAGGTCGATGTGAGCTACTTCGTTCCCATCGCCGACCAGCGATTCACCAATGAAGAAATCCGCTGCCATTGTCGTCACCTCCGCCTTGATGTGGTTTTCACAACAAACACGCGACTGCGTGGAATACTTCGTGTACGCATGATTCGCGAGCACTTACCCGGAAAGCGCGGCACCAGTCGCACCGATGGGTATTGCTCACCCTCGATACTACTCGGCACAGCGCTAATCGCCAACTCCCCGGATCGATCGTTCGTTCCCAAGGATGACGGTGGGCCGTGAGTATGGAGGTCCCAACAATGAGTGTCAAGCACGAGAGTAACGAGAACCGCTGGCAGCTTTCTGGATACCCTTCCTCTCAACCCATCACCACGCACAACTTTCGGCCATGCGCATACCGATCGACACCTTCCGGCTCCCCAATGGACTCTTCGTTACGCTCTCCGAGGACCATACGGCGCCGATCGTCGCGGTGAACCTCTGGTACCACGTGGGATCGGCCAACGAACGGGTGGGACGCACGGGCTTTGCGCACCTCTTCGAGCACATGCTCTTCCAGGGATCGGCCCAGGTCGGAGCGAATGAGCACTTCGAGCTCATCCAGCGCGCTGGCGGCACCCTGAACGGGTCCACCTGGCTCGAACGCACCAACTACTTCGAGACCGTCCCGTCCAACCAACTCGCCATCGCGCTCTGGCTCGAGGCAGACCGGATGGGGCAGCTCCTCCCGGCCATGACCCAGCAGAAACTCGACACCCAGCGGGATGTGGTGAAGAACGAGCGGCGCTGGAGCGTGGACAACCAGCCCTATGGTACCTGGTGGGAACGCCTCCCAGCTCTCGCGTTCCCACCGCAGCACCCGTTCCACCACTCGCTCATCGGCTCGATGGAGGACCTCACAGAGGCGAGCCTGGAGGATGTGGCCACTTTCTTCGCCACGTACTACACGCCCGACAACGCCGTCCTCTCCATCGCCGGCGACTTCGACCCGGCGGAAGCGCGCGCTCTGGTGGAGCGCTACTTCGGGCCGATCCCGGCCGGCGGCGGCAAGCCACCACTCGGCGAGATGGGTCTCCCGAGCGCGTTCGGCGAGTGGCGGCGCGAGGTGGTACCCGACAACGTGGTGGTGCCACGGCTCTTCCTCGCCTTCCGTTCGCCGGTGTTCGCATCGGACGAGTACTATGCCGCGAGTGTGCTCGGCGCGATCCTGGGGATGGGGAAGGGAAGCCGACTCCAGCGCAGCCTGGTGCGCGAACGACAGATTGCGTCGGAGGCTTCGGCCTTCACCTTCGATCTCGCCAAGGGAGCCGACATGCTGGTGGTCGACGTTACCGCCCACCCCGAGATCCCGGCCGACGTGCTGGAGAAGGAAGTGGCGCGCGAGGTGGACGAGGTGTATCGGAAGGGAGTATCCGACGCCGAGGTGGAGAGAGCCGTGGCGCTCATCGAGACGGGCTTCGTGACGTCCATGCAGGCGGCGGGCGAGCGGGCCGACCGGCTCTCGATGTTCGCTACCTTCTTCGGCGATCCATCGCTCGTGAACGAGCAGACGGAGCGCTACGGCGCCGTGACGGCGGATCGAGTGAATGCCTTCGCCCGCGAGCGGTTGGGCCCGGACAACAGGGTGAGCCTGCTGTACGTCCCGCGAGAACCGGGACTCGATGAGCAGGAGCCGGAACCGGTGGCTGTGCGTGAAGCGGAGGCGGTGGCGCTATGAGCTCTCCCAGATCCACCACCTCGGGCTCTCCCTCGGGAGAAGTCGCGCCGGCTGTCCCGCTCCAGCCCCGCCCGTCGCCGGCGCCGCCCAGGCCGTACCACTTCCCGAGCTTCGAGCATATCACACTGGAGAATGGCCTCGGCGTCATAGTCGCGCCCGTGCGCTCGCTCCCCGTGGTGACGGTGATGCTGGTGAACGATGCGAGCGCGTCGGCGGAGCCCTCGGGGCGCGAAGGCGTTGCGAACCTGACTGCGCGCGCTCTCCTGGAAGGGACCGGTCGCCGCGCTGGGAACGATCTAACCGAGTCGTTCGAGCGGCTGGGTGCTACTATCAGCGCCGGAGCCGACTGGGACGTGGCCACGGTGGCGATGAGCGTGCTCTCCTCGCGCCTGGAAGAAGCCGTGGCTCTCTTTGGCGAGGTGATACTCGATCCCGCCTTTCCCGAGCGCGAGGTGGAGCGGCTCAAGGCCGAACGACTGGCCGACCTGCTCCAGCTCCAGGCCGAGCCACGTGGGCTCGCCAGCGAGATGTTCGCGCGGATCTTGTACGATCCGTCGTCGCGTTACGCGCTCCCCGAGGACGGTCGCGCCGATACGGTGCACTCGCTCACGCGGGCCGACGTGGAGGGTTTCTACCGCGCGCGCTATCAGCCCTCGACTTCCACACTGGTCATCGCCGGCGACGTGAGCGTGGACGGTGGCGTGGCGCTCGCTCGCGGTGTGCTCGGCGAATGGCACGGGAGTGCGAGCGAAGCGCCAACGCCGAGTGGGATGCCGGCTCGCACGTCGCGCGCGGTGCACATCGTGCCCAAGCCCGGCGCGCCGCAGTCCGAGTTGCGCATCGGGCACGTGGGGCTGCCGCGCTCTCATCCCGATTATTTCCCCGTGCTCGTGATGAACTCCGTGCTCGGCGGGTTGTTCTCGTCGCGCGTCAACCTCAACCTGCGCGAGGTTCACGCGTACACCTACGGAGCCTTCTCCGGTTATGCCTGGCGTCGGGGAGCGGGACCATTCATAGTCTCGACCGCGGTGAAGAGCGACGTGACCGCCGACGCGGCGCGCGAGATCCTGCTCGAGATCGACCGCATGCGCGCCGACACCATCAGCGAGGACGAGCTGTCGCTCGCCACCAGCTACCTGGGCGGAGTCTTCCCCATCCGCTACGAGACCACCGCTGCCATCGCGCGAGCGCTGTCCGCGCTCGTGGCTTACAAGCTGCCCCCCGACTACTTCGACAGCTACCGTGACAACATCCGCGCAGTGACCATAGTGGATGTACTGCAAGCCGCCGATCGCCATCTCCATCCCGACGACCTGCAGCTTCTGGTGGTGGGCGACCCCGACGTGGTGCGCGCTCCGCTCGAGGCGCTGGAGTTCGGGCCAGTGGAACTGAGACCAGTGGAGCCCGGACTACTCGAAACGAACGGAGAACAATGACCCAGGACGGCGCACGAGTTTCCACTTCCCGCGAGTACACCGGCCGCATCATCAACGTGGATGTGGACACCGTGCGCTTCCCCGATGGTTCGGTGGGGGAGCTCGAGATGGTGCGTCATCCCGGCGCTAGCGCGGTGCTCCCCTTCCTCACCGATCCCGCAGGCGATGACCCGCAGGTGCTGCTGATCCGGCAGTACCGCTACGCTGCGGAGGGATATGTGTACGAGGTTCCCGCCGGGCGACTGGAGCCGGGGGAGACTCCGGAGGAGTGCGCGCGGCGCGAGTTGCGGGAGGAGACCGGGTGCACCGCCGAGCGTGTGGAGCACCTGTACACCTTCTACACCACGCCGGGCTTCACCGACGAGCGGATCCACGCGTATCTGGCGAGTGGACTGACGCGTGGGGAGTCGGCGCTCGAGGCTGACGAGTTCGTGGAGACGATCTCGCTACCGCTGTCTCGCGCGCTGGAGATGATTCGCGAGGGAGAGATCGAGGATGCGAAGACCGCGCTGACGTTGTTGTACGCGGCGGGGTTCGCGCTGGGGAGGTAGAGGTGGGGCGCCGTGGCCGAGTCCACGCCCAGCCTCCCCTGGGCGGCGCTCAACCTCCCGCCGGGTGACTCAGTGAGTACACGTAAGCCGCCACGGCTGTCAATTGCTCGGGCTCGAGCGGTGTGCCGCCGAAGGGAGGCATGATCCCGGCGCCCTCCTTGGGCTTCGCGACACCGGTACTGATGATGTTCTCGAGGAACTCCATGCTGCCGTCACCGTGCAGCCATTTCCCGTCTGTGAGATCGGGACCGAGCCCGGTTACACCCTTGGCGTCGGCGCCGTGGCAGGTGGTGCAGAGTGCCCCGGCCACCTTACCCTGAAAGATCCGCTGGCCGAGCGCGATCGTGGCCGGAGTGACGGTGTCAGTCACCGGTGTGGCGCCTATCCGAGAATCACCGAGGCTGCGCGTAGCGATGGTGCCGTTGGCTGCCCGGGTCACCCGGCCGTCATCCGCGGGTGGGAGTTGCGATCTGCGCGCGACACCTACCACCAGCACGATCGCGATCGCGGCCACCGTGAGGGGCGGGACTCGCGTGTTCTTGCCTCCATGGCCTGAACGGCCGACGGGGCTCTCGTCGTTCTCTGTCATCTGTCCTCCTGATCAGCACGCGCTTCATGGTACGAGCCGTGGGTCTTCTCGCGCGCATTCTGATGTGCGCATTCTGGTGCGAGTACTCTGGTGCGAGCACTCTGATGTGAGCACTCGCCTGTGCGCACTCGTCGCCGGGAGCGGGGCATCAGAAGGCGAGGCTCACGCCGGTGACCAGGCGCGCCTGGTCACGCTCGAAGTTCCAGGTTCCCTCGCCCAGCAGCCGGATGTTGCGCCGCAACACGTAGTGCAACCCCGCCCCTCCCGTGTGGTAGCGGGTGAGAAAGCCGGGGGCGTCGTCCTGCTCGCCCAATCGCAGCGAGACCACCGGAGCATCGGCGTCTATCCAGTTCCAGAGTCCGGTCACCCACCAGCGACCGTTCACTCCGGTGGGCCAGAGTATGACCTCTGCCATGGCCGCATCCACGGTGGTTTCGAAGGGCGCCGTGGCTCCGCCAGGGCAGGGCGAGCCGGGAGCGCAACGCCCGAGGAAGGGATCGTCATCCCACCGTCGGTAGAGCTGGAAGTTGAGCTCACCGATCGTGCCGAGTCCGATGGTCCCGTCGGGTCCGAAGACCCTGATGCGGCTGGAGACCCCACGCGCTTTCTCCTTGCCGTAATAGCCGAACGCGCCCAGGCGCAGCGGCCCCACGTCCTGCGACAGACGCAGCGCCACGTTCTTGAAGCCGTCGCGATCGTACTCGAGCGCCGTGCTGGCGGACGACAAACCCTGCCCGTTCACCAGCTCCACCGCGACATCCGTCCCCGCGCGTGGCGACCAGAGCGCCATCACGCCACGATCGTAGGTGAGATCGGCGCGCGTGTCGCCCACGCGCACGCGATACGGCTGATAGTCCTCATACTCCAGGCGCAGCTCTCGCTTGAACAGCGGGTCCGATACCTGGAACTGTCCGGCGAGCACGCTCACGCCGCTGCCGGCGATGTCGGTGAACTGGATGTAGGCGTCTTCCAGCCCCGCCACCGCGCCCCGCTCCGACGCCAGGAAGTACACGTAGTAGCTGATCTTATCGGCCACCTGCCCGCCGCTGAGCACCTTCACTGTCCAGGGCAGCTTCTGATCCACCACCACCTGTCCACCGGTGCGCTTGGAGAGCGTGGATATGTAAGCGTCGAAGCGTACGGCAAGCGGTAGATCCTGCTGCAGTCGCAGGAGCGGATCTCCGGTGGCGATCGTGTCGCGCGGCTGCTCGCCCGGCGCGAACTCGAAGCCGTTGTTGGCGAACCGCTCGCCGAAGGCATTGAGCCGCGGGACGGGAGCGTGGCACACGTTGCAGCTCACCTTGTACTTCCGAGCGAAGGCCGGGATCGCCTCGGCGCGATCAGCGGAGGCCACCAGGAGGACTGCAGTCAGGAACGCGATAGCGACAGCGGCGGCGGCGTAGCGCACGTGATCCCCCAGTCTGGAGTATGGCGATCCTCATGCAACGTAGGAGCCGCCGCTCCGGTTATCTGTCGGGCGATGCCAGGCATGGAGTAGGGGATCTTCCGAGCTTCGGCTCGGTGCCGGAGACGCTGGTGCAGGGAGTGGGTGCGACGCTCTCAGTGCCAAGGCGTCCGTCCGGTGTGCGCGAGCATGTTGACCAGCGAGTGAGCGTGAACGATCTGCTTCCACCTCACTCGCGCCCCGCCGCCCCCAGGTTCGGACCTGTCCAGATGAGGATGCTGCCGCAGGAACCCTCGCTGTACTGGGGCGGAGCCTCACTGACGCCGGCGTAGATCTCCACGCCTGCTATGTCGCTGGGTTGCACCATCGTGTTGAGCTCCTGGGCGTCTACCAGGCGGATGCCATCGAGATAGACCTGGGGCTGGCATGCACCACCCATCCCGCCCCCGCGCGACGAGACAATCGTGTAATCGAAGCCGGATGTGCGCACCACGCGCAGGCCCGGCATCGTTCGCATCAGGTCGGTGAACTGGAAGGGTTGACGCTTCTCGATGTCGGCTCGCGTGAGGAAGCGTCCCATGCCGCGCCTGCTCCGCTCGAGGAACCCGGAGATGTCGCGGCTGCGTCTGCTCTTCTTGCCGTAGACGGTGACTTCGCCTAGCGTGTTGGCGCGCTGGTCCATCGTCACGGTTACAGATGATGTTCGCCCGCTCGCCAAGTCCACGGTCACACGCTTGGGGCTGTAGCCCACGTAGCGCGCCTCGAGGGTCTGCGTTCCGGCTGGCAAGTCAGAGAGCGTGAGCGCGCCGTCGTCATTGGTGCTGCCGGTCGCACCGCTACCCTGGACGAGTAGTCGCGCGCCGGCGAGCGGCTTGCGCTGCTCATCTCTCACCACCACCGAGAGCAGCGCTGTTCCGCGGCGAACGGGCTCGCCCATTGATTCGGCGCCGGTATCCGCTACCGCGAGAGCCGCCGAGCCGGTGGGGATGCCGAAGTCGCGGTGCAGCAAGCCACGTGGTGGAACGACGATCTCGATGTAGCCGCTGGCGTTCTCGCCACGCTCGGCTCTCGCGGTGATGGGGCCTTCGGTCGGGACGCCACAGAGAGCGTACCAGCCCGCGCTGTTGGCCTTCGTGGGTACCTGCCGCCGCTCGGTGCGTATGCCGGTTTTGCTCACCACCAATTCGGTCCACATCACTACCACGGTACTGCTATCCAGTGGCATGCCCGTGTCCGCGTCGCGAATGAACCCCAGTATCATTCCAGTGGAATCCCCTGGCTCTCTGGTGGTGCATAGCTGTGTCTGGATCGCCGCGGCCGACGGGATGGCGAGGGCAGTTTGCAGGAGTGGCTCGCCGGTCACGTCTACTACTACCGGCGGGATCCCGAGCCCCAGGGAGTCGAGGAAGGGATGCATGAAGCCGAGGAAATACTGGCCGCGCTGCACTCCGGCCATGCGGAACTCGCCGCGGACGTCGGTCTCGGTGCTGAACACCCTGCTCGCTTCACTCCTGCCCACTAGTTGTACCAGCGCGCCGGCCAGCGGCTTCCCGCTCAGGCTGTCGTAGACCGTGCCTGAAACCACCGTGAGGGCTGAGTTGCTACTAGATGCGTCCTGCGCGGCTAGCCGGGCGGGCGGGAGCGCGAGGAGCGCGAGGAGTGTGAGGAGTGTGAGGAGTGCGAAGCGCGCGAGGAGTGTGCGATGCGCCGGATGCGCGAGGTGCGTGGGAAGCGCTTGGAGCGAGGAGACCACGGGCAGCGTGGAGAGCGATGGAAGCGCGGAGCGCGCGGGCCGGATCATGGGGTGGCGTAGTGACACGGTGGCCTCGACACGGTAGTCTCGCTGCGTGGAATGCCCGATCGAACGGTCCGATAGTAACGTGGCCGGCGGGCAAAGTTAAGACTGGTTGCCGGGCATCAGCGGTCCGTTGAGGGCGGGAAGATCGCGATGATTTTCTCGTTGGCAACCCTTTCCACGCGAATCGGGTCGAAACTGTATGCCCGTGGAGGTTGGGAGGGGATTGCTGCGGCGGGTATCGTAATTCGGCTCCGTCCACGAAACCGTCATCCAAAGTAGACAACAGACCCGGACACTGGTATATTCCAACGGTTGCTTGATGTCGCGTAAACCGTTGGTCATACTCTAGTTATGTTGGTCCTGACGGGTTGGGCGCGGTCGGCACGGCCTATGCCTTTTCACCGAATAAAGACGATCGGAGGTGGAGATATTCCAATCTGTCTTGTCGGTGGATACACCCTTGATGTGGGGGACTGGAACAATGGCTGACGTCGCGCTGAAGGAGATGGTGCCGTCGCCGGGAGCGGCCGTACGAGAGCGGCTGCATGCCTTGGACGATTCGGCGTTGGTTGCCGAGTTCCTTGGCGGCGAGGAGCGGGGCTTTCAAGAGCTGGTGGCTCGCTACCAGACTCGCCTCCTCAATTTCATCTACCGTACGATTGGCGACAGGGAGCGGGCGGAGGATCTGGTGCAGGAGGTGTTCATCCGGGTTTACCGGCACCTGCACCGTTTCGACAGGTCGAAGAAGTTCTCTACCTGGGCGTATACCATCGCTTCCAACCTGGCCAAGAACGAGCTGCGCAATCGCTCGCGCAATCCTCTCGTGTTTTTTCAGACGATCAAGAAGAACTGGCAGGACGAGGAGCGTCCACTACAGTTCGAGGATTTTGGCTCGCGCCCGGACGACCTGTATCGCAAGCGTCATCTGCGCGCGTTGGTAGAGAGCTCTGTGGCTCAGTTGCCGGCTCACCACCGCCAGGTCTTCATCCTCCGCGAGCTCGAGGGCAAGTCGTACGAGGAGATCGCCGAGATCACCGGGTGCAACCTCGGCACGGTGAAGTCGCGTCTGAATCGCGCGCGGAATGCGTTCGCCACGATAATCGGCCCCGACCTGCGGTAGGGAACGCGTGGGGAGGGCTGGTGCGGGAGGGTACGTACGGGAACAGCGCGGGTGGAGCAATTGCTCCACCCGCGCTGTTCCGCTTTT
>DATCXG010000280.1:0-2545 GCA_036565945.1 Gemmatimonadaceae bacterium | reverse complement strand
CACCGCGCGGGCTGCCGAGCGGTGATATCGGCAGCGTTCCGTCGGACATCCTCGGGCTCGGCGACTTCAGATACCAGGCGTGGCATGGCGGTTCCGATGCTCGCCTGTACCTCCAGGACGGCTCGGCCATCCGCGTCCGAGACGTGTCGCTGAGCTACGAGCTTCCCGATCGCATTGCCCAATCACTGCGCGCCGACTTCGCGCGCGTGAGCCTTCAGGGCCGCAACCTGTTCATGTCCAGCGACTACTGGGGCTACGACCCGGAGTTCAACAACTTCGGCAACCAGAACCTGAACCGCTTCATCGATACCGCGCCCTTCCCCTCCGCGCGCTCGATCTACCTCTCCGTCGACCTGGGATTCTGACCATGACGCTACTCACAACATTCCATCCGCGGCGTCGGGTCGCCTCTCGAGTGGCGACAGTCGCCACTCTGGCCCTCGTGGCCGGTGCCGCGTGCAGTCCAGATCGCATCACCAATCCCAACAGCCCAACGGCCACCAGTGTCGCGAGCAACCCACTTCAGGCACTGCAGCTGGCGGCGAACGGTGTCCTCGTGGGCCAGCGCAACTCGATCACCTCATATCTGGTAGCGACTGGCCAGTTCGGGCGCGAGTTGTTCAACATCACCCCCACAGAGAGCCGCGCGGTTACCTACTATTACGAGAACTTCAGCGACCCGACGGGCGGGGCATCCAGCGGGTGGAACGATCGCTACTCGACACTGCGCAACATCGCGACCTTCTACACGACGGTCGACCTGGTCGCGGCGCTCACGTCGGAGCAGCGAGCAGCGGCCCGCGGGTTCGGGGAAACGCTCGAGGCGCTGGAGCTATCCTACATCATCGGGACCCGGAACAATCTCGGTGCGGTCGTGCAGATCTTCCCCGACCCAGCCGATCTCGCCCCGTTCGTGTCCCGGGACTCCGCGTACAGCTACATCACCGCCACGCTGGACGCCGGCTATGCTGATCTCCTCGCAGCTGGCGCGGCGGCGTTCCCCTTCACCTTGCCGGCGCCGGCCGGTACGGGCTTCTCCGGATTCGACGACCCGGCCACATTCGCGCAGTTCAATCGCGCTCTGAAGGCGCGCATCCAGGCATATCGAGCCTCGATGGCCGGCGACGATGAGGCAACCTACGAAGACGCGCTCACCGCGCTGAGCGAGTCCTTCCTCGCGCCACTCTCGACGGACCGCAGCAACCTCACAGCCGGCCCGGCGTATCTCTTCGGCAATCTCGGCACAGACGCCGGCAACAGCGTGAGCGCCATCAACGCAAACCTCTACGCGCACCCGTCGATCCGCGACGACGGCTCTGTGAGCGATTCCGACCTGCGCTATCTGGCGAAGGTCCTGCCGGGGCAACCGCTGCGTACGCCGGCAGACGCCAACACACCCACCGACCTGCGCCTCAACGTGTACGAGAGTGCGACGAGCTCGATTCCCATCATCGATGATGAAGAACTGGTACTGCTCCGCGCCGAGGCGCGCTGGTTCACTGGCGACCCGCAAGGTGCGCTGGACGACATCAACGCCGTGCGCACGATCAGTGGCGGCCTGGCAGCACGAGGAGCCTTCGTTGATAGGAATGACTTCGTCACGGAACTGCTGGCACAGAGGAGGCTATCGCTCCTCCTCCAGGGTCACCGCTGGATCGATGTTCGCAGATTCAACCGACTCGCTTCCCTTCCGTTGAGCGGCGTCAACTTCGGGCTCACGGCAAATCAGGTGATACCCCAGGCCGAGTGCCTGGCGCGGCAGCGAAGCGGCGACCCGGGGCTTGCCTGCCCGGCATTCACCCCGAATTGAATGTCAGCGTGGGCGGCGCGCGACCGGCCGCCCACACTCGTCACCCACTCGCCGCGCCGCTCAGTGCTGAGCGTCGGCCAACTCACTGACTGCCGCTGATGGCTGCAGCGTGGTCGACGTCAGCACCAGTCCGAGCGCCAACGAGGCGTGGCGTGACCGCCAGCTTCAGTGATGATTGTAGTGTTGGCCTGGCACGTCACTTTGAACGGACATCCTCCGCGTAGCCAGGGTCACTGTCTGTCGCCGAAGCTCCTTCGAGCAGCGCACGCCAGATCGCGACGCGCTCCCGTGTTATCTCGTTGGGCGCATCTGTCCAGTAGATCTCGGGGATGGGGCCAATATCGAACCCGGGTCCGTAGCCTCTTGCCCCACCCCCACCCCCACTCTCGCCCCGACCGGGATCGCGCACGGGGTAATGCACGATGATGCGACTACCGCGCGCGCTGAAGCCGAGGCCCACGGAGTCAAACCGGATACGAGTGTCAGTGCCGGCGGAAGTATCGCGGTCATCTCCGCCCTCTCCTCCGTCGCCATCGTCGCTCACCGCCACATTCAATCCGCACCTCCACCGCGCGGCCCAGCCATGGCGACGCTGAGAAGCATGTCGGCTTCCCCCACCGCATCCACATCGTGCTGGACATCCGGCGCGAGCACCACCGCCTGGCCCGCGCGGAGCTCGTACATCCCACTCGGAGTGGTGACTCGTAACTCGCCGCGGAGGGACTGGATCGCCAC
>DATCXG010000261.1:0-2369 GCA_036565945.1 Gemmatimonadaceae bacterium | reverse complement strand
GGGAGTGGAGGCACTTCGCGCGGGCGTACCTCTTCCTCGCCGCGTTCTCCACGCCGCTCGTGCTCTCGGTGCACTCGGTGGTGTCGTTCGACTTCGCCATGTCGCTGGTGCCGGGCTGGCACGCCACGCTCTTCGCCCCGTACTTCGTGGCCGGTGCCATCTTCTCCGGCATCGGGATGGTCTTCACGATCATCATCCCGATCCGGCGCTGGTTCAATCTGAAGCGGTACGTCACGATCAATCACCTCGACGCCGCCGCGAAGCTCTGCCTCTTCACCTCGCTCGTGGTCGGCACCGCCTACCTGGTGGAATTCTTCATCGGCTGGTACAGCGGAAGTGAGATCGAGCACTCGTACTGGTGGGATCGCGTCTTCGGTCAGTGGTGGTGGGCCGCGTGGATCATGCTGCTGTGCAACTGCGTCCTCCCGCTCACCCTCTTCTCGCAGAAGCTGCGGCGCAACACGACCTGGCTCTTCATGCTCTCCATATTCATCAACCTGGGGATGTGGTTCGAGCGCTTCGTGATCTTCGAGCCGTCGCTCTCGCACGAGTTCGAGCCCTGGCAGTGGACGGCGTACGCGCCCACCTACATCGACTGGGCGATCCTGCTGGGGAGCTTCGGTTGGTTCGCGATGTGGTTCCTGCTCTTCATCAAGAACCTCCCCGTGATAGCTATCGCCGAGGTCAAGGAGATCATTCCACCACCTCTCAGCACGCCGCACCCGGTGGAGGGGATAGCCGTATCGGGCATGCACCTCGAGTTCGAGCCGGAGACGCCGGGGGAGCGCGACTGATGCAGGGAATCGTCGGAGTTTTCCGCGATCTCGACTCCACGGTCGATGCCGTCGAGTCGCTCAAGAAGATGCGGGCCGGTGACATCACCGTGTATTCGCCGGCACCTCGCCATGAGATCGAGCACGTCATCGCTCACGGGCCCAGCCCCGTGCGACGCTTCACGCTGATCGGCGGCCTCCTGGGTGCCACTTTCGGCTACTGGATTCCCATCTGGATCTCCGATTACTGGCCGCTGGTGGTGGGTGGGAAGCCCGTCCCGTCGTGGGTGCCGTACACCATCATCAGCTTCGAGCTGATGGTTCTCATCGGCTCCCTCGCGACGGTGCTCGGCCTCTTCGTCAACTCTCGCTTTCCGAGAATCACGATGACAGTGGGCTATGACCCGCGTTTCAGCGATGGTGAGTTCGGGGTCTGGGTACAATGTCCACCGGATCGTCAGCGGGCTGTCGCCGGCACGCTGGAGAAGCACGGGGCGGCGGAGGTGCGCGGTGACCGTTAGCACCCGTTCTTTACCAGAGCGCCAGTCGGGCGCCCGCCGGCTTCTGCGCACGACGATTCTCGCGGCGCTGCCTCTTCTCTTCGGCGCCTGCTCCTGGTTCAGCGACTTCAAGGAGCAGCCGAAGATCGAGCCGTGGGAGGCAGAGTACGCAGGCAACGACACCACGCCTTTCCGCGGGAACCCGGTCTACTCCGTACCGATCACCGGGGAGCGGGTGCCGGAGTACGCGGTGTCGCACCATGGGAGCATGACGTGGGTCCCTGGCGTTGCCGGTTCCACCGCCACGATAGACTCCATGGCGGACCTGGCGAACCCGACGCCTCCCAGCGCGGGGTCGTTGGAGAACGGCCGCAAGTATTTCCAGATCAACTGCGAGGTCTGTCACGGCATAGCCGGCAAGGGCAATGGGCCCGCGCTGGCGTACGGCATGCCGGCGCCGAGCCTCCTCACGGATATCACCAAGAACCGTACGGACGGCTACATCTACGGCATGATCCGGAACGGCCGCAATCTCATGCCAACGTACGATCGAATCGAGGACATGGATCGCTGGGACGTGGTCAATTACGTGCGCGCGCTCCAGGGTCGTATTCCGGGAGTGGTGGCAGACACGACACCGATAGGCTACCCCGGTGAGAACGGGAAGACCGTCCCCGGTCCCACTCGTACCGCACCGACTCGTCCTGCGCCATACCGTCCGCAGGACATGGCCAACTTCATGTCGACAGCGGCCGACACCTCTGCATCAGCCGCCACGACGCAGCCTGCCGCGGCAGCACAGCGAGGCCGCCCATGAGCAACCACACCGATCTCGACATGCCCAGCCGCGAGGAGCTGATCGCGGCCACCTCGCGACCGATGCCCCGCTGGTTCACGCTGGTGAGTGCCGTCTTCGCGATCATCGGGGTGCTGGTTTTCGTGATCGGAGCGTTCCAGGGTGAGAGCCGCGCCTGGCAGGCGCTGCACTTCAACTGGCTCTTCTTCGCCACCGTCTCGCAGGCCGGCGTGGTCTTCGTGGCGGTGCAGCGGATCACCACGGCACGCTGGTCGCGACCCATAGTTCGTCTCCTCGAGG
>DATCXG010000259.1:0-3648 GCA_036565945.1 Gemmatimonadaceae bacterium | reverse complement strand
AGTTGTAGTAGCTCGTGTCGATGAAGTGTCCCCCGCAGTCGACGCGCCGCTTCGGGATCGTACCGATCCAGACGACCCGCTCGCGATCCTCTACACCTCTGGCACCACCGGCGCGCCGAAGGGTGCGGTGCTCACCTGGTCCAACTTCTGGTGGAGCGCCATGGGCTCGGCGCTCAACCTCGGCATCCAGGAGAACGACCGCTGGCTCGCGCCACTCCCGCTCTTTCATGTGGGCGGACTCTCGGTGCTCACGCGTAGCGCGATGTACGGAACCGCCGCGGTGCTGCATGATGGCTTCGACGTCGAGCGTGTTAGTGCCGCGCTGGATGACGAGCGGATCACCCTCGTCTCGCTAGTCCCCACCATGCTGCATCGCCTGCTCGAGGTGCGCGGCGATCGGCCGTCGCCCGCGTCGCTCCGCTGCGTGCTCCTGGGTGGCGGGCCCGCGCCACGCGCGTTGCTGGAGCGTTGCGCGGCCCTCGGCGTACCGGTATCGCAGACCTACGGGCTCACCGAGTGCTGCTCGCAGGTAGCCACCCTCGCTCCGCGCGACGCGCTGCGCAAGCTCGGCTCGGCGGGCCGGCCTCTCTATCCCAACGAGCTCCGTGTGGTGGACGACGCCGGCGGCGACCCCTTACCTGGTGAGGGGGGCGAGATCCTCGTGCGCGGACCGATCGTGACGGCGGGGTACTGGAACCGTCCCGACGCCACCGAGCGTGCGTTCATGGATGGCTGGTTCCGCACCGGCGACTTCGGAACGCTGGACCACGAGGGCTATCTGTACGTGCTCGACCGGCGCGACGATTTAATAGTGACCGGCGGCGAGAACGTGTACCCGGCCGAGGTGGAGGGAGTGCTGCTAGCACATCCGTGCGTCGCCGAGGCGGCGGTCATTGGTGAGAGCGACGCCGAGTGGGGGCAGCGGGTAGTGGCGGTGGTGCGGCTGGCGGAGGGCGCGGATCCAGAGGCGGCCGATCAGCTCCAGGCGCACTGTCGCGCCTCGCTCGCCGCGTACAAGGTGCCGCGCGAGGTGCGGGTGAGCGAAGTGCCGTTACCGAGGACCGCGAGCGGGAAGGTGCGGCGGCATTCGTTGCGAGGGTAAGGGCGGGGTCAGGTCTTCAAGTTCGAGCGGGATCAGCGGTTAGGTCGCCTGTAGTCCGGCTGTCAGAAGGTGGATGTACTGTGTTTGCCGACACGGTAGCACTGCTCCTACTCACCTTCGAGGATCGCCGACATGAGGCTCCCTCTGACAGCAATCGCATGTGCGCTGGTCGTCGTTACGTCTGGCGCTTCCTGCGTTCCTGCGCCTGTCTCGACCTATACTCCTCCCGCGCCGCCCCCGCCTCCGGTCGTGGCCCTGGCGTCAGTAGAGCGACCACAGAGTGCCAAGGAGCGGTACGGGCCGCCGAAGATATCGACAATCGACGACAGCGGTGTCACCAAGTATTCCTTCGAGGACTCGCTCGTCTCGGTGGTCATCTTTCCAGGCGAGAAGGAGTTCGATTTCGTCATGCTCAACAAGACCGACCACACCGTGAAGCTCGTGTGGGACGATGCAGCCATCGTCGGGATAGACGGCACGAGCGACCGCGTGATCCATGCGGGGGTGAAGTATACCGACAAGGCGCGCCCTCAGGCCCCCTCTATAATCGTTCGACGAGGGAAGCTCTCCGATCTCGCGGCTCCCGCCGGCAACATCTCATGGGTCTACAACCACTGGTACACAGCTCCGCTGGTCCCGAGCGGGGCGAACCTGAGTGGGGGTAAGCAACTCCAGTTGCTTCTGCCGCTCGAGATCGAGGGGGTGGAGAACGAGTACCTGTTTACCTTCTCAGTGACTGCTCCAGGGTCGACGGTACCTCCGGTGACAGGAAGCTGAATTGCCTTGGAACACTTGATGTACGAGTAGTGCGGCGGCATTATAGCGCACGCGCGGCCGTAGCCGCGCGTGCGCAGTGGTATCCGGGTACCACCCGGCGTCGCCCCTCTCGCTCCCATCTCCCCAGCATCATGGCCAAGCGTAAATCCGCCGGCACCGCTACGAGCGGCAAGCGGGCGGAGACCTACCGCTACCCCGATTCCGAGGCGCCGATGCGCCCGGAGGTGGGTACACAGGCGGAGTTCCGCAAGAAGAAGCCACCCGCCGCCTACCGCTACGACTCGTCGCTCGCGCCCGCGCTCGACTGGGACGGCCAGAACCCGGCCCGCGAGCAGGGCGAGTCGCTGATCCGGCAGATTCGCGAGGCCACATCGCTGGAGGAGGCGAAGCGCGCCGCCGAGGAGCTGGCGCGGCTAGGGAGACCATTTCTCGACTGGGCCGGGAAGGCCGAGCGGCTCTCCTTCGACGTCCCCACCCTCCCGCTCTTCGTGCACGAGCGGCTCTCGACGAAGGCGATCCTCGAGACGCTCACGCGGCACAAGAAGGATCAGCAGACCGACATCTTCGACCTCTTCGGCGATCCGCAGCACTCGATCACCGACCAGGTGCTCCGCGCCTACGAGCATCGCGACGAGTGGGTGAACCGGATGATACTCGGCGACTCGCTCGTGGTGATGAACTCCCTGCTGCACTACGAGGGGATGGGCGGTCAGGTGCAGATGATCTACATCGACCCGCCGTACGGAGTGAAGTTCGGGAGCAACTTCCAGCCCTTCGTGCGGAAGCGCGACGTGAAGCACAACGACGACGGCGACATGACACGCGAGCCGGAGATGGTGCAGGCGTATCGCGATACGTGGGAGCTGGGACTGCACTCGTATCTCACGTATCTGAGGGATCGGCTGCTCTTGGCGAGGGAGTTACTGACGCCGAGTGGGAGTGTGTTCGTGCAGATCTCGGATGAGAATCTGCATCATGTGAGAGAAGTGATGGATGAGGTGTTTGGGGCCGAGAATTTCATTGCGTGTATCAATTTTCGCACGATGACGCCGCTTGAGTCGGGTCAACTCGAGAGCGTTTTCGATTACATAATTTGGTACGGTCGCGATAAGGGCCAGCTTAAGTACCGGAATCTGTTCGAGCCTAAACCACTTCAAGGCAACGTCGAATTTAAGTTCCTTGACGATGGGGCAGGATCATATCGTGAGCTATCCAGAGAGGAATTGGCTCAACCCGGTGGCAAATACGATGTGCTTCGTGTGTTCAAACGGTCAGCGCTGGAATCGTCTGGGTATACGAGAAGCTGCACATTTCCCTTCACGTTCGATGGCAAATCGTTTGACCCGCGACGAGGGAAGAGTTGGCGGACAAACAGAGATGGCATGGACCGACTTCGCGAGCGCGATCGTCTGTTCGTGCTGGGGTCGAAATTGTATTTCAAGCTCTACTACGCCGATTTCCCGTTCACGAGTCTCCAGAACAGTTGGACGGATACGGTTGCTGGATACTCGGAGGGGAAGCTCTACGTTGTCCAGACGCACGCTAAGGTAGTCCAGCGCTGTCTCTTGATGACCACCGACCCCGGCGATCTGGTTCTTGACCCAACCTGTGGCTCGGGCACCACCGCGTACGTCGCCGAACAATGGGGTCGTCGCTGGATGACTATCGATACGTCCCGGGTCCCCCTCGCTCTCGCACGCCAACGCCTCCTCACCGCCACCTTTCCCTGGTACGAGTTGAAGGATGACTCGCGCGGCCCCGGCGCTGGC
>DATCXG010000224.1:0-3134 GCA_036565945.1 Gemmatimonadaceae bacterium | reverse complement strand
TACCAATGGTACGCGCATGCTGCCGGGCGCGAACGGTGGCTCCGAGTGGTCGCCGCCGGCAGTGGATCCGAAGCTCGGCTACATGTACGTACTCGGTCTGCACCAGCCGATGATGTACCTCGTGCGGCCAGGTGACCTCGCCAAGCCCGCGCTGTGGCTAGGCGGCGCTTTCGTCGGCACGGGCGAGCCGCAGTATGGTCTGTTCAGCGCGGTCGATCTGAACACGGGCAAGATCGCATGGCAGAAGAAGGTGGCCGATCCGATGATCGGTGGAGCACTCGCCACGGGCGGAGGCGTCGTCTTCACCGGGACCGCGGACAAGCACTTCCTCGCTTACGACTCGAAATCGGGGGAACAGCTCTGGAGCTATACCGCAAATGCAGGCGTGAACGCGCCGCCGATCAGCTACGCGATCGATGGCCAGCAGTACATCGCTGTCGCGGCCGGGGGCAATTACCAGATCAACGCTCCGCGCGGTGACGAGCTGCTCACCTTCTCCCTGGGCGGAACGGGCGGGGCGCGGAGCACCTCGGCAGACACGACGCATCGGGGCGCGGCAACCTCGCGGACGGGAGGTAACTGATGCGCCACATGAGCTACGTCGCGGGTGCGTTTCTACTGGTCGGCGTGGCCGCATTCGCGGTCCCGCGACAGCAGCAGGGCGCCCAGAAGGGCGCGGGTCAGGGACGGCTAACGCAGCCGGGTGCGAAGAGTGCGAACGAGGTGCCACTGGACAACTGGCAGCCCAAGCGACTTCCAAAGCTCCCCGCTGGGATGACGACCCAGACCATCCAGCAGGGCGACGCCATATATCGCGGGAAGGGCGGCTGCATCACTTGCCACGGGCAGGATGGGTTCGGCATGCCTAACTCGGGCTCCGGCCTCTCGCTCGGGCTGAACTTCATCCCGATCGAGTGGAATACCATCGACTCGCTGGTGACAGCAGGAATACCTGAGAGCCTCACGCGCAGCTCGATCGCGATGCCCGCGAGAGGCGCTACGTCCAACCTGACGCCTGATGAGGTCAAGCAGGTCGCGGCTTACGTGTGGGCGATCGCCAGGACCTCCGGCGAACCGTGGCAGGGCGGGCATCGCGAGCACCCGGCCGGCAGCACGGCAGGAACGGATACGACGATGAGGTAGTAGCGAGGTAGCGGGATAGGTGGATGGGAGCGGGCGAGAATCGATCGCCCCGTGGTCAAGCCACGGGGCGATCGCGTGTGTGGGAGCTAGTATTAGGGATGCAATACGACATTCCCGTTGTTGCACCGTACCGGCTCGACCTCACGGTGAGCACCCTCAGACGACTACCGACCAACCTCGTCGACCAGCTCACGCCCGACGGCCATTACGTGCGCGCGTTCGGCGACCAGCGCTCTTCCGTGATCGCGCGTGTCTCGCAGTCGAGCCCCGACGTGCTCACGGTATCACTCGATGGAGACGCCGGCGAACACACTCGAGCACTGGCGCTCGTGCGACGAACGCTGGGTGTCGACCGCGATCTCTCGAGCTTCTATCAGGCGGCGGATCGCATCCAGTGGCTGGGTCCTCTTGCGCTCCGGATGCGCGGCGTGAAGCCACCGTGCTATCCGACACTCTGGGAAGCGTGCGTCAACGCGATCGTGTTCCAGCAGGTCAGCCTGTCCTCGGCCAGCAGCGTGGTACATCGCATGATTGTCGCGCTCTGCCAGCCGATCGAGTACGATGGCACGATGTTGTACGCATTCCCGAGCGCGCAAAGTTTCCTGGCCGCTGACGATGCCAGCATGCGCACACTCGGCCTCAGTGCGGCGAAGCTCGCGACGTTGCGGCGAGCGGGCGAGGCGATCGCTACCGGAGCACTTGACCAATCGATGCTGGAGGAGCGCGAGAGCCCGGACGCCGTGGAACTGCTGAGAGGAATCAAGGGGATCGGCCCGTGGACCGCGGCGGTGATCCTGCTGCGCGGGTTCGGCCGGTTGGATGTGTTCCCGATGAACGACTCCGGAGTAGCGCGCAACCTGGCGCTCATCGCCGGCCCGGAGCCGCTGGACATCGACGGAGTCTTCAGAGTCCTCGGCTCGGATAAAGGAATGTTGTACTACCACCTGCTACTCGCTCGCCTGGAGTTGCGCGGAAATCTCGGTTGTCCATCGGTGATCGACGGATGAACGTTGACAAACGTGTGACACGAGCATGACTGCCGCGTTCGATCTGAACACTCTTACCGGGCCATACGTGATACTCTTCCCACTCCGCGCCACCAACATCGAGATGTGTTGCTCGATGATGTGTGCCTGCTCCTTCAGGAGCGGTCGCGGTTGTGGTGCACGTCCGGGTGTTTCCGGGTGATCGTCAGGTAAACGTCAAAGCACGCACAACCAAGCCCGCTCCCTTGATCAAGGGAGCGGGCTTTTTCGTGTACCTGCCGGTCATCAGCTCCACAAAATGACTGGCATCTCCCACCAGCGCGCATCCGCGCTGGAGCCTCGCTGCGCGCCCATGTCGAGCACGTGCCGGGATGGCGAGTGCCTCGAATCACGAATCTGGAGGAAGTATCCATGCGACTTGCAGCCCGTCTGCTGGTCCGTGCTGTCACGCTTGGCGTCATCTTGCTATCCGCGCTCGCATCTGCCCAGGCAGCGCTGGCGCAGGCGAGCCCACCGACTCGGCAGGTCACCGGCCATGTGACCCAGGCCGGGGGAGTGCCCGTTCCCTACGCCGTCGTCACAGCGCTCGGCGCCGCATCACCCACTCGCGTCGATGCCGACGGCCAGTTCACCATAGCAGTACCCGCCGGCGCGGCGAGGCTCACCGTTCGCGCGATCGGTTACGCGCCCCGCGAAGTATGGGTCGCCCCGGACGTCGCTATCGTAGCCGTGACCCTCGCCCCGCAGCCACTCAAGCTCGGAGAGATCGTGATCACCGGCGAGGCATCGAGCCTGGCACAGCGGACCGCGACCACCGCCGGCGCGACAGTCAACGCCGAGAATGTGACGCGCGCACCGTCGCAGTCCATCGAGCAAGCACTCCAGGGGAAGGTGCTTGGCGCATCGATCAACATGAACAGCGGCGCACCAGGCGGTGGCGGCCAGATTCAGATCCGCGGCGTCACATCCATCCTCGGCAACGGCCAGCCGCTCATCGTGGTCGAC
>DATCXG010000223.1:0-6348 GCA_036565945.1 Gemmatimonadaceae bacterium | reverse complement strand
CTACCGTGCCCGCCGGCCCGGCCAGCGCCACGGCCAGCTCGCGCCGCGGCTCCTTGGGGATCCGCTCGAGCTGCGCCACACCACCGATGGGGAGGAGGGTGATCTCCCGTGTCTGGATCCCGTACCGCCGCGCGGTGAGTGCGTGCCCGTACTCGTGCAGTATCACCGATCCGAAGACGGCGAGTATGAAGACCACGCCGCTCACGGCCCCAGCCAGCGTACCCATGCGCTGATAGCTGGCCAACGCCACCCACACGAGCAGGATGAGGAAAGTCGCGTGGACGCGGACGTCGATGCCCGCGAATCGACCCAACTTCCACGACCACTTCACGCGAACCACCCTCTCGACATGCCGACACTCCTGCGCCATGGATGGCGCGGTGTTGATGGCATACGCCGCGCCGCGAGCCGGCGACCAGAACGATTGTCCGGCGACCACGGGCGCGAACCTCAGATATCACCACCAGGCCGCCGGTCACGTGGCCGATGCTCGAGCGATATGATTGGATGATATCCCGAACGGAGTCGTACGGTAAGGTGAACGAGAGTTCCCCCAACAAGTGGGTGGTGGCCGGCACGGTGATGACCGGCACCATCATGGCCGTTCTCGATTCGAGCATCGTGAACGTCGCGCTCCCCGACATGAGCGGGAGCCTCGGCGCCACGATCGAGCAGATCACCTGGGTGATAACGGGCTACATCCTGGCCAACGTCATCATCATGCCCATCATCGCGCTGCTGGCCTCCCGCTTCGGCCGCAAGCGCGTGTACGTGTTCAGCGTCCTGGCCTTCACCGCCGCGTCCATGGCTTGCGGCGCGGCGCGCAGTCTGCCCGTGATTGTCATCTTCCGCATCCTCCAGGGGCTCGGGGGCGGAGTGCTCATCACGGTCTCACAGGCCATTCTGCGCGAGACATTCCCGGCCGAGGAGCAGGGGATTGCCATGGGTGTCTACGGGATGGGGGTCGTGCTGGCGCCCGCGTTCGGCCCCACCCTGGGAGGATGGCTCACCGACCAGTACTCGTGGCCGTGGATCTTCTACGTCAACGTCCCCATCGGGATCATCAACCTGCTGCTGGTCAACCGCTTCATTCACGACCCGACCTACCTGGTGCGGGAGAAGGGAAGGATAGACTGGACCGGGCTCGCGCTCATGACCATCGGGCTCGGCGCGCTGCAGCTCATGCTCGAGCAGGGCGAGCGTGAAGACTGGTTCACGTCATCCTTCATCATCTGGCTGGCCGCCATCTCCGCGGCCGGGCTGATCTTCTTCGTCTGGCGCGAGCTGACCACGGATCGCCCGGCTGTCGATCTACGCATCCTCCGGAACGCTTCGTTCGCCTCGGCTACAGCGCTCGGCGGAGTGCTGGGAATGGGACTCTACGGGTCCCTCTTTCTGCTGCCGTTATTCCTGCAGAACCTGCTCGGTTACCCCGCGATGCTATCGGGACTCGCGCTGATGCCGCGGAGCCTGGCCATGGCCGTAGTCATGCCTATCAGCGGACGCTTCTATAACAAGCTGGGCCCGCGCGTCCTGGTGGGGGCGGGGCTGATCGTGAGCGCCTACTCGTTCTGGGCGCTCGGGAGGCTCACCACGCAGACGGGGTTCTGGGACATCTTCTTCCCCCAGATGTGGCAGGGCGTGGGATTCAGTCTGATCTTCGTGGCGCTGAGCACCGCCGCGCTGGCCACGATCCCCAAGCCCAGGATGACCGCGGCAACGGGACTCTACAATGTTGTGCGCCAGGTGTTCGGCAGCGTGGGAATAGCCGTGGCAGCCACTCAGCTCACCACCCACACAGCCGGCTACCGTTCCGAGATAGCCACCCACATGGGTACCACCCAGATACAGCTGGCGCAGAACTTCCTCCGCATGGCCGCGGCCGCGATGCACCAGACAGGCGTGGACAGTCTCACCGCAGCGCAGCGCGCGCTCACCATCCTCAATGTTCGAGTCACGAGACAGGCGACGGTGCTCGCCTACAACCACGTCTTCCAGCTGATCACCATACTCTTCGTGCTCGCGATGCCGCTGGTGTTCCTGCTCAAGAACCGCAAGCTGGAAGGCGCGGCCGAGATCGTGGCGGACTGACGGGAGTCATCAACTGCCGACTCTGAGCCGCCGCTAGCACCAGCCTCGTAGGGCGAGCAGGGCGCTCGCACCACGAGTCGTCAGCTCGCGGCCCAGGTCACTCCGCGCGCATGGCTATGACCGGATCGACCATCGCGGCGCGCCGAGCCGGGATCCAGCTCGCCACAGCGGCGACGCCGACGAGGAGCACTGACACGCAGGCGAAGGTGAGCGGGTCGACGGCGCCGACACCGAAGAGGAGGCTCGCGATGAGACGCGTGAGCCATAAGGCGGCGGCGAGACCCAATGCAATCCCGCCCATGGCGAGCCAGATCCCCTGCCCCATCACCAACCTCACCGCGCTCTGGCGTGAAGCGCCGAGCGCGATGCGAATGCCCATCTCGCGCGTGCGCTGACTCACCGTATAGGAGATCACACCGTAGATGCCGAGCGCCGCAAGGATGAGCGCGATGCCGGCGAACGCACCGAGCAGCACCAGGTAGAAGCGGGGTTGTGACACGGAATCGCTCACCACCTGGTCCGCGGTTGCGAGCCCGTGGATGGGCAGTTCAGCGTCCACCGTGCGCACGGCCGCACGCATCCCGCGCTCGATGAGCTGAGGATCGGCACTCGACCGCACCACCACGGAGATGTCGTTCAATGGGAGCTTGCCGTGCGGGACGTAGGTCATGGGATAGGCATCGCGCGCCAGGCCCAGAATCTTCACGTCGCCAACCACGCCGATGATCTCACCACCAGACGTGACTTCCGTCCCGAGTTGCGCCGTGTCATGGCCCACGGCGAGCGTGATGTGCTGGCCAATGGGATCCTCGTTCGGGAAGTAGCGCCGCACGAGCTCCTGGTTCACGACCACAACCTGCCGGGCGTCCGAGCGATCCTCGTCGGCCGTGTAGAGTCGTCCCCGCACCAGCGGAATACCGAGTATGCGGAAGTAGTCCGGCGATGCGGGGTCGACACCGCTCACCGGCTCATTGCCCGGTCCGGGCGACGGGCGCCCGGCGATCTCCATCACCGTGCGAATCCCCTTCCCGCTCAGCAGTTGCATGGACGACACGGCGACACCCTCCGCCCCGGGCAGCCGCTCTAGCTGCTCGTGGAGCCGGCTGACGAACGCGTTCTTCTGGCGGTCGTAAGGGTACTTCGCATCGGGGATGGTGACGTTGAAGCTGACCACGTGATCGGTACGGAAGCCGGGATCGACGTGAGTCAGGCGAATGAAGCTCCGCAGAAGCAGCCCGGCGCCCACCAGGAGCACGACGGCGAGCGCTGTTTCCGCTACGACGAGCGCGCTGCGCGTGCGCCGCACACCGCCGCGGCTCGAACCGCGGAAGCCATCGCGCAGAATCTGGCCCAGGTCGGTGCGCACGGCGTGGAGCGCTGGCACGACCCCGAAGAGCAGCCCCGTGACCAACGCGACGATGGCCGTGAAGAGGAGCACGCGCCCGTCAACCGCCACCTCGTCCAGGCGCGGCAGCCCCGACGGCCCGAAGGCGACGATCGCCTGCACCGCCCACGTTGCGAGCACCGCCCCGATACCCGCGCCCACCAGGGCCAGAAGTACGCTCTCGGTGACGAGCTGTCGTACGATTCGCCGGCGACCAGCACCGAGTGCCGCGCGCACCGCGATCTCCGATTCTCGGGCCGCCGCGCGCACCAGGAGCAGATTGGCCACGTTCGCGCACGCGATGAGAAGCACGAAGCCGACCGCGCCCAGCATCGCGAGCAGCGCAGGGCGCACGTTGCCGACGATCCGCTCCTGTAGCGGCTGCACCGTCCCCCCGAGATGCGTGTTGCTATTCGGGTACTGACCCTCGAGCCCCCTGGCAATGGCGGCGATCTCCGCACGCGCGCGCTCGACTGGCACACCAGCCTTCACGCGACCGATGCCGAAGAGATAGTGCGCGCCGCGATTGCTCGGCTCCATCGCCCACGACGGCCAGATGAGGGGCACCCACACATCGGACGTCTGCGGATAGGCGAACTTCCGGGGTGCCACGCCGATGACCGTGTACAGACTATCGTCTATGGAGATGCTCCGCCCGACGATGCGCGGATCGGCGCCGAAGCGCGAGCGCCAGAGCGCGTCGGAGAGCACAACCACCTTGGGTGCTCCCTGCGCATCCTCGTCCGGCGCGAAGGCTCGGCCGATCTCGGGCTGAACACCAAGGAGCTCGAAGAAGCGGGCGCCTACGATCGCGCGCTCGAGCCGCATCGGCTCCACACCACTGCCGGTGAGGTTCACGCTGCCGACGTCCATCGCCGCCATGCCGACGAAGCTGGTGCTCTTGTCCCGGTAGTCGATGAAGTCGAGCGCTGACATCTGCGTCGACTTGCCCTGCTCGTCCGTGGATGCCACGAACACGAGTTGCCCCGGATCCTTGAAGGGCAGCGGCTTGAGCAGCACACCGTAGACGATGCTGAAGACCGCGGTCGTGGCTCCGATCGCCAGGGCGAGCGTCGAGATGACGATGAGCGCGAACCCCGGCGTGTGCAGCAACTTCCGAACGGAGTAGCGGAGATCCTGGAGGAGGGTGTCCATGCGACGTGGGTCTGGAGCCGCTAGTGACTATCTCCGCATCTTCCCCAGAAGCCTGAGGATCTCGAGGTACAGCCACACGAGCGTCACCAGCAGCGCGAAGCCGCCGTACCACTCCATGTACTTCGGCGCACCCTGCTTCGCGCCCCGTTCGATGAGGTCGAAGTCGAGCACCAGATTCAGCGCGGCCACCGCCGTGAACACCACGCTCAGACCGATGCCCAGCGGACCCGCATCGTTGATCAGCGGCATCTGGACGCCGAAGAACCTCATGCCGATCGAGAGCAGGTAGAAGAGCATGATCCCGCCGGTAGCGGAGATTATCACTCTGCGGAAGGTGTCGGTGGCGCGAATGAGCCCGGTCTGGTAGGACAGCAACATCCCGAGCGCCACCATCAGAGTGAGCCCCACGGCCATCACCGGCAGACCGTGATACCTCACCTCGTAGATCGCCGAGATGGCGCCGAGCGCGAGGCCCTCGAGCACCGCGTACAGTGGAGCGGTATACGGAGCGGTGCTCGGCTTGAAGATGGCCACGAACGAGACCGCCAGGCCTCCGAGTGCGCCTACGAGCACCGCCGGCCCCACGATCGCGGGATTCGTCATGGTGGCCTGCCACACCCACGCGGCCGAGAATGCGGTGAGGACGATGAGTATCATCGCCTTGGTCACCGTACCCGTGATCGTCATGCGCTCGCTGTAACTATCGGCGAGCGCGGTGCGGAAGACCGATTCTTTGAGTGCCGGATTCGAACGAGCCATTTGCGGAACTCTCTGGTGAGCAGGTAGCCGCACCCGTCGCGTCACCAACCACGCACCGCCACCATCGTGGGGCAGTGCGGCCGACGTTCGGCCGCGAGGAGTGCTCTGATTTTGGGCGGCAGGGCCGCCACTCGGATAGCCAACAAGTGGCCCAACATCGCCATCAGGAATATTGCACTAATACTACCCCTCAGCGTCCCTCCAGGTAACACCCGAAGCGCAGCCGCGCACCCCTCTGCTCACCCTCACAGGCCACGACCTCCGGCGAATCCAACGCTCAACGCGCCGGTGCTTCCCCTTCGCCGCTCCGGCCGGACGCCGTCTTCCCCGGGCCACCACTCGCGTCGTCGGCCGGAGGCTCCTCCGGCAGCACCTCGGAGCCCGGGATCGAGGGCTCTTCGGTCCAACCGGTGGCGCGTTTGCTCCAGACAGACCCGTCGTCACAGATCACCAGGACATCGTTCTCCCGACGCACGGTCGACACGGGCCTGCGCACCCTGGTGGAGCCGCTACGTGGCGGTGGCATGGGGCGCCACTTGGGTTGCGGCTCCCGAGCCGGTGCAGTCGAAGGCTCTGGAGTCGAAGGCTCTGCAGGAGACGGTTCCGCAGCGGGAGACGGCGTAGTCGGAGTAGCGGCAGTCGAACCGGGTTCGCCAGAATGAGCCGCTGCTCGCGGAGGTGCGTCCGCGAGCGGAGTCGAGGAGACCGGCCGCGACTCGGGAGACGGCGCCGGGCCCGCGAGCTCGCGCTCGATGTCGTAATCGTCGTCGGCGCACGCGTCACCGGCCACGCGTGGGTGATTCTGTCGCACTTCGCGATCCGTGGTAACCGGCTGCGCTCTGGTGCCCCCACTACCGCTGTATTCCTCCGGCTGCGGCTCGGGCTCCGGGGGCAGGTCGGCGGGGCGCGGACGCGTCGCTGACGGCGAAGCTGGACTGGCCGGTGGTGCGGGAGGAGCT
>DATCXG010000217.1:0-6592 GCA_036565945.1 Gemmatimonadaceae bacterium | reverse complement strand
GCGCTGCCGTTCGTGACCGCCGCGGCACCGGACGTCGAACGGAAGGGCTCGCCCGTAGACCTGGTAGCAGCCACCAATTTCACTAGCGGCCTGAGTGCATGGGACCAGGACGCGATCAACGTCACGATCCGGCCTGGCAGCGGCGCGCGGGCCGTGCCGTACACTGGCGCGGGTGTCTACGTGGGCGTGATCGATACCGGCCTTCTCGACTCCTGGCGGCAGTACCTCCCGCAGGAGCGGATCGCCGAACAGTACGGCATCGCGTTCGGTGGTGGAGGTGGCGAACAGGGCACCGTATCCTCGCAGCCCAACAAGTGGGAACACGATCAGAACTCCCACGGCACGCATGTCACCAGCACCATTATCGGCTACAGCCTGAGTGGCACACCGATCAATGGTACCGCGCCGATGGCGACGATCATCCCGGTGAAGGTGCTGAACCAGAACGGCTCCGGGTGGTCTTCCGTGGTGGCGCGCGGAATAGTGTATATCGCTGACCTCAAGGCCGGTCCGCTGGCCGGATCGCCGGTGGTGATCAACATGAGTCTCGGCGGTGCAGGGAGCCCGATGGAGAATGCCGCCATCGACTACGCCATCAGCCGTGGCGTGATCGTGGTAGCCGCGGCGGGGAACGATGGCGACGCTGGAATGTCGTATCCCGGGGCGTACGCTCCCACCATTTCCGTCGCCGCTTCGGGATGGGTCGGCGAGTGGAAGGGCGGCAGTAACTGGTGGGTCGCATCCGATGTGCCCGAGCCCACCAACGCTGCTGACTACTACATCACCGACTTCTCCGGTCGCGCCAAGCCAGGGCAGGATCTGGACGTGGCCGCGCCGGGATCGTGGGTGGTGGGACCGTACCAGACCCAGAGCGGCAAGACGAGCTATTTCTTCCTCGGCGGCACATCGATGGCCAGTCCGCACGTAGCGGGGATCGTCGCGCTCATGGCGCAGCAGAATCCGTCGCTCACCGCGAGTGAGGCGGAAGAGATCCTCGAGAGCACGGCGATAGCCTTGCCGCCGGGGTCGCGCACGATCACTAACCCGGACGGAACGACGAGCACAGTGAGCTGGGGCGCCGACGCTACCGGTGCCGGACTGGCTACGGCGACCGCCGCGCTTGGCATACCGTAACTGATGGCGCAGCGCAGCGGCAATGACTGAGCGGGAGAGGGGAAGTACGTTGCCTTGCTCCCGACCTCTCAGCCCCGGTCGCGGGGGGCAGCACTGTGAGCAGCCCGCGAAGTAGCCGCTTCACCCGTCTCAGCCCCGGCCGCGCGCGGCAGCGGTGACTGAGCAGAGGAGAGGACGGGGGATGGAATGGGATGGGAATAGGATTCTGATGGAGGGAGAGGGCGCGCTCGTTCTCGGGCGAGCCCTCTTCCCCCATCCTGCTTGCCCTCGTCTCAGCTTCCCGACATAATCAGCGCGGTCAATCGGGACTTCGATCTCGTGTTCCATGGATATGTATGTTGCACTTTGTGGAACTGCAGGGCGTGCGGATTGTTCGGCCTTCCTCGGCGGCGCTCGGGATTCATCCTCATAACAACGGCACATCCAACCATGAGAAAGTACATCACGGAGTTCATCGGCACCTTCTTCCTGGTGCTCACCGTAGTGCTCAGCGTGCATTACAACGCGATGCCGGGGCTCGCCATCGGGGCCATGCTGATGGTGATGGTGTACATGGGCGGCGCCATCTCGGGAGGTCATTACAATCCCGGCGTTTCGTTGGGAGTGGCGTTGAGGGGGAAGCTCTCGTATGGCGAGATGATCGCCTACTGGATCGCCCAGAGCGCGGGCGCGGTGGGGGCTGTACTCATCGGATGGCTGTTGGTGGGTCGCACCGATGTAGTAGGGGTGAAGGCCTTCACCGGAGAGGTGGTGGTTCAGGCGCTGGTGGCGGAGTTCGTGTTCTCGTTCGCCCTGGTGTTGACGGTGCTGACCACCGCCACGTCGGCCAAGACGGCTGGCAATAGTTATTTCGGCCTGGCCATAGGATTCACAGTCGGCGCCGGCGTCCTGGCTGTGGGAGCACTCACTGGCGCAGCCTTCAACAGCGCGGTGGGGTTGGGTGTCTGCTTCTTTGGCCTCTCCGCGATGTCCAATCTCTGGATCTACATCGTGGCCAACCTGCTGGGAGGCGCCGTGGCAGCCGCCGCGTTCAGAGTCATGAGTCCCGAAGATCATGAGGCCGTGGTGGCGGGCGCTTAACTGTGCGCGCGGGGTGCGCCTGTCTCGCACCCCGCGCGTCTCTGCTGCATGTGCCAGCGGCGTGGTCTAGTCCGCCCCGGACAGATCCCTCTGTAGCTCTGTGGACAGCATTCGTCCCGATCTCTAAGTTCTCGGCGATTCCCAATCGATCCCGAAACGTACGGATGACAATGCATACCACACGATCCACCTTCCTCGCCCTATCGCTCGCCCTCGCGGCCGCGGTTCCAGCTGCTGCCGTCGCGCAACGAAGCACGGCCGATCGCGCCGCGCGGAGTGCCGCGCCCGACACCAGCAAGACCCCGACGGCGGCAACCTCCCCCTCGCCGACCACGCCCGAGAGCGTGGTCACGCATCATTCGATCACCATCGACGGCCAGCGTATCGACTACGACGCCACGGTGGGCAACATCATTCTGCGCGATACCGCCGATAAGCCCATCGGTAGCCTCTTCTACATCTCGTACACCAAGCAGGGCGTCCGCGATGCGAGCCGGCGCCCGGTGACCTTCGCCTACAACGGCGGCCCGGGCTCCTCTTCCATCTGGGTGCACATGGGCGCGTTCGGCCCGCGCAGGGTGTCGATTCCCGATACCACGCACGTGGCGCCACCACCCTACGACCTCGTGGACAATCAGTACACCCTGCTCGACAAGACCGACCTCGTTTTCATCGACCCGATCGGCACGGGCTTCAGCAAGCCGATAGAGAAGGGGAAGGGGAAGGACTTCTGGGGAGTGGACCAGGACGCGAGCTCGCTGGCGCAATTCGTCAGTCGCTACCTGAGCCAGAATGAGCGGTGGAACTCGCCCCGCTACCTCCTGGGCGAGAGTTACGGCACCACTCGGTCGGCGGCACTGGTGAATTACCTCCAGGACCGCGACAACATGGACTTCAACGGCGTGATCCTCATGTCGGCGGTGCTGGATTTCCAGACCATCACGTTCGACCCGGGGAACGACGAGCCGTACATCATGTACCTGCCATCCTACGCGGCGGTGGCCTGGTACTATCACGCTCTACCGGAGCAGCCGCAGGCGCTGCGTCCCTTCCTCGAAGAAGTAGAACACTTCGCCACTACGGACTACTCGTCGGCACTGCTCGCTGCCTCGAACCTCACCCCAGCCGGTCGCGATTCGATCCTCGATCGCCTGCACCGGTACACTGGGTTGAGCAAGGAGTACCTGGACAGGGCGAACCTGCGGGTGGATGCCGGGGAGTTCGAGAAAGAGTTGCTCCGCGAGCACGGACAGGTCGTGGGACGACTCGATGCTCGGTACACCGGCCCCACGGGCGACATGCTCGCCCAGCGCGCGCCTTATGACCCGCAGTCGGCCGACATCAGCTCGGCGTACGCGTCGGTCTTCAATCACTACATGCACACGGAGCTGAACTTCGGTAAGGACAAGCAGTACGCTGTGAGCGGCCGCGTGCAGCCATGGGACTGGAAGCACGGACAGGCGCGCGGCTGGCCGGGGCACACCAATGTGGCGGTGGACCTGGCGGAGGCGCTGCAGCGCAACACGCGGCTGCAGGTTCTCCTCAACAGCGGCCTCTTCGACCTCGCCACGCCGTACTTCGCCGCTGAATGGACCATGGATCACATGGATCTGCCGACGGAGTTGCGGAGTCATATCCACGAAGTGGAGTACGACGCGGGCCATATGATGTACGTGCACGAGCCATCGCTTGCCAAGCTCAAGCAGAACATCGGGTCGTTCATAGACCAGACATCGGGCACCGCCGCCGTGGTCCATGCCAAGGCGGGTGCGCGCTAGCGCGTTCTCGTGTCAGGGCCGAAGCGTTCTCCCGTCGGGGCGGTAGGATCGCCGCCCGGCGGGGTGCGCGTCGGGATGCGTGTGGCTCAGGGCGCGTGTCCCGGCCGGCCCGCTTACGTAGCCTACCGGAGCGCGCTCGCCGGTGCCGCAGGCCTCACAGCCTCGTGTGGGGAGTGAAGTTCGCGTGCCTGACGCGGAGCTCGGCCGCGGCACAACGTTGGGCTGGCTTCTCACCGATGCGTCGCCGGTGTGGTCCAACGCTCGGACTTCGCTACGCTGTCGATCTGCGACTCGAAATGGCGCAACTGGCCCACTGGTGGGGCGACGGAAAGATCGGTACCCGCATAACAGCCGTGATAGTCAACAACCCGGCTCGCCGAATCGGCACGGAAGATCGTCACCGTAGCGGTTGGATGATCCGTGGCTAGACTCGGGCACAGCGCTCGGTCATCAGCAATGACGGATGGCAGCGTGAAGAAGCCAATCCGCTCGGCCTCCTGGACCAGCCAGTGGACCTGGTCTGGTCTGATAGCATCGCTCTCCACTCGGGCCGTGTTGCGTGGGTTGCGTGAGGCGAAGATGACCGTCCCGTCGGAGTGAAGGCTCAGACGGTACGCGGGGCAGAAGCCAAAGCAGCTCGAGCGCTCCAGCGCGAGACTGTCCGCGCCGGGCGTGGGGGGGCGCGTCGGTACCTGCCCGGAATGGCAAGCGGCGGCGAGAGCAAGACAAGCGAGAACCGCGATCTGCGTCTGCATCGCCTCTCCTCCAGAGAATATCGTACCCCCTCAAACGTGCTGATCGAGCAGGATGGGATTCACATCGGCGAAGGCTTCGAATCCGAGCTTCTCGTAGAAGGCTCTCGAAGCCTCCAGATCCTTCACGGCCAAGCTGATTGAGAACGTCCCGAGATCCATGCTCGGCTCCTTAGCGGGTGAAGTACTTACAGGCGAGCGCACCAGACGAGAAGATGCAGGCTCCGAATGGAGCTCGCCAGGCATTCACATATAGAGTGTGCACACTCCGTAATCTCGCTGGTTGCCCTGGGTTGACGCCCATTACGTTGCCGTACATACTGCGCCGCTCGGAGACACCCTGTCCTCGAGAAGCTGATCAGGAGTTCCTGCATCTGCACTTCCCAGTCGTCATGAATCGTTTGTACCGTGACTATGACGTGAGCCGGCTGCTTGCGCTGCTCGTTGGTGTCATTGTGGTCGCCCTCGCTGCGCGCCCCGTGCCTGCCCAGCAGCCCGGCGCGAGTCTGCGCATCTCCGTGATAACTATCGGCCCTGGCGCCGAGGTCTGGGAACGCTTCGGACACAACGCCATCATGGTGGAAGACCGGCGCACCGGCGAGGCGCGCTGGTACAACTACGGAATGTTCGACTTTGGGGCGACCGATTTCTGGCCCCGGTTCCTGAAGGGCGACATGCGCTACTGGATGCAGGGCGGAGACGTGCACTCGGAGCTCGGCGCCTACATCCACAGCAACCGCACCGTCTGGGTGCAGGAACTGGATCTCGAGCAGGACCAGCGGCTGGCGCTCGAGCGGTTTCTCGAATGGAATGCTCTGCCGGAGAACAAGTACTACCACTACGACTACTTCTACGACAATTGCTCCACCCGAGTGCGTGATGCATTGGATCGCGTGATCGGCGGCGCCATCGAAGCGCAGACCGAAAACATCCCGGCCGGTACCAGCTTCCGTGCCGAGACGCGACGCCTCACGGAGAGCAGTCTGCCTGTGTATATCGGGATCGAGCTCGGGCTCGGCAGCCCCACCGACCGGCCGATCTCACGCTACGAAGAGATGTTTCTGCCAATGGCCTTGCACGAGCATCTGCGCCAGGTGACGCTCACCAGCGCCGATGGCACCACGCGCCCGATTGTGAGAGCCGAGAGGACGCTGTTTGTCTCGACTGCGCCTCCGCCACCTGCGATGCCGCCAACCTGGTGGCCCTGGTTCCTCCTGGGCGGTGTGATCGTGGGCGGGGCGCTCGTAGCGATGGGCACCGTGTTGGCCACGTCGACGCTGGCTCGCGCCGGATTCCTGTTGGTGGGCGGGGCGTGGACGCTCTTCGCCGGGCTCGGTGGACTGATCCTGGCCGCGCTCTGGGGACTCACCGATCATAACGCGACCTATGCCAACGAGAATCTGCTGCAGCTCTGCCCTCTGGCTCTCCTGCTGGCGTTCTACCTGCGGAGGGTGGTGTGGCGCGCCCGTGAGCCACATCCGATTGCCGCCCGAATCGCGCTGGTAATCGCGCTGTCTTCACTGGCCGGCCTCTTCATCAAGTTGCTGCCCGGTCCGAGTCAGGTGAACTGGGAGATCCTGGCGTTCGCGGTACCTGTGAACCTCGGGCTGGCGATAGCGGTGATCCGCCGGCGCGGATAGCAGTGACGGTCGTCGTGACCTGTCCAGCGCTCACAGTGTGGAGTGGGCGTGAAGCCCGCGATCTCGGTCGATGCCGGGCGTGGCGCACGCGCCAAGACATGTGACAAGCCAACCCAAACTGGCCGCAGTTGCAGTGGCTTGGCGCGACCGATCAGCGCCACTCCGGGATTGCGACCGCGAGCGCAGCCTCCATACGTCGCACGTGCGA